>JAEERN010000088.1 GCA_016285815.1 Clostridiales bacterium | reverse complement strand
GGATCTGCTGCTGACCGCCGCGCTGCTGACGCTCTGTCTGGACGCGTACGCCAAGACGCTGGCGGGCCGGCGCGCGCCGGAGGGCGAGCTGTTCTATGCGCCGGACGCGGCCTTTCTGGTCCGCTCGGCGGCGGCGCTGGCGCTTTCGGCCGGCGCAGCGCTCTGTTCGATCCTGCTGTCGCCCCGGCTGGCGGCGGGCGCACTTTTCTGACACCAAAGACACGGAGGCCTTGGCATGGGCTTGTTCAAAAGAAGAGAAAAAGAGAGACCGGACATCCTGCCGGACGAAGCCCCCAAGCCGGGGATCATCCGGTTCTGGCAGCTGTATTTCCGGAATTTCACGAAGATGCTGGGGTACAGCGCGGTCTATTTCGTCATCGCGCTGCTGATCGCCTGCGGCGTGCTGCTGACGGTGGCCACCATCAACCCCGAGCTGCTGACGAACTACGCGGGCCAGTTCGGCGAGTTCGACGAGGTCGAGCACGCCATCCCCAGCTCGTGGGTGTACCTGATCGGCGCGCTCAGCTTCGCCGTCCCGTGGTACGTCATGTTCCCGCTGGTCTTTCTGGCGCTGGTGGCCAACGGGCCCATCACCTGCGGCATCACCTATTGCCTGAGGAACCACGCCCGCGAGGAGCACGTCTGGGGCAACGATATGTTCGTGCGCGCGTGGCGCAACAAGTGGCAGGGGCTGATGCTGGGCGGGATCGACGCGCTGGTGCTGTTCGGCGTGGTGATGTACGCCTTCGGCGCGGACACGCTGGGCATGAACAGCACGGTGTACCGGTATCTGCGGTACGTCGCCTATGGGATCGGCGCGATCTGGCTCGTCATGCGGTGGTACGCCTATCAGATGGCGGTCACCTTCAACCTGAAGCTGCGCGGCATGCTGAAAAACGCGTGGATGTTCGTCATCCTCGGCTTCGGGCGGAACCTGCTGGCTCTGCTGAGCTGCGGCCTGCTGACCGCGCTGGTGCTGCTGTTCCCGCTGTACTATCCGGCGACGATGCCGTTCTTCCTGGTGATGATGCTGCTGATCTACTGGGCCATGGTCAAGTTCCTGGCCGTGTTCATCACCTATCCCGTCCTGCACCGCAGCCTCGTGGCCCCCGCCCTGGAGGAGCAGAAGCGCGCGGAATCCCTCAAGCGCCGGTCCGAGCTTCGCGCCCGGAAAGCGGCGGGCGAGACCGTCGACGAGGAGGAGCTGGCGGAGCTGGAGCGGTATCTGGAAGAGGCGGAGAAGAAGGACCGGGAAAAACAGAAAAAGTAAAGCGACAGACGGCCGCGGAGCGGGCAGAGGGCCCGCCGCGCGGCCGTCTGATTTCAAAAAAAGGGCCCTTTCGGGCCTGCGGGACGGGAGAACGCGGAGAATGGAGAAAAAACGTTTTTGGATCGGAGCGTTCGGCATCGAGCCGACCCTGTTCACAGAACAGGGCGTCCGCGCGCTGGCGGAGTTCGGCGCGGACCGGCTGGTCTCGGTGACGCCGGACGAGACGCTGTGCCGGCTGTGCGAGACCTTCGGGCTGGAGGTGATCGCCAGCGGCCGCTTTGCCGGCTGGTGGGGCGGCGACGGGGACAACGCCGGGACCTATGCCGCGTCGCGGGCGGGCTGCGTGGCGGACGGGATGGCCGCGCTGCTGGATTCGCCCTGCATCGTCGGGGACTATCTGGTGGACGAGCCCAACGCCCGGGACTTTGCGGCCATCAACGAGGTCATGGCGGAGTATCGGAAGGCCCTGCCCGGCCGTATCCCCTTCGTGAACCTGTATCCCAACTATGCCAGCGTGGCGCAGAACACGGGCGAGGAGACGGTGAACCAGCTGGGGAACCCGTCGTACGCCGAGCACGCGGCGCAGTACCTGCGGGAGATCGACTGCGGCTATTTCTGCTTCGACTTCTACCCGTTCCAGTCCCGTGACGTGTTCCGGCGGTATCTGGAGAACCTGGAGCTGGCGGCCGCCGCCTGCCGGACCTCCGGGCGGGAGCTGTGGGTCATCATCCAGACCGGCGCCTGGAAGCCGGACCAGCAGATCACGGAAGCGCAGCTTCGCTGGCAGGCGTATCTGTGTCTGGCCTACGGAGCGCGGGCCGTGATCCACGCCTGTTACTGCCGCGCGTGGTGGGACGAGACCACCTGCTGCGTCAACGGCCGGGGCGAGCCCAACCCCATGTACGGCATGGCCGCCGCCGTCAACGCGGAGCTGCACGCGCTGGCCGACGCGTATCTGGCGTATACGCCGGTCGCCGTCCGGGCGGCGGGGGATCCGGCCGGCTGCAGCGAGACCATGCGGGCCATGCTGGCGCGGCAGAACGAGATGTGCCCGGCCCCGGCCGGGGAGGCGGAGACGGACGTCCAGGCCGACGGCGGCGTCATCGTGGGCTATCTTGCCGGGCCGGAGGGCCGGCGCGCCGCGGTGATCGTGAACTGCGCTGACCCGTGGCGGGGAGACGCGGCGGTGCGCGTGTCCCTGCG
>JAEERN010000087.1 GCA_016285815.1 Clostridiales bacterium | reverse complement strand
TGCTGCTGATCCGACGGCTGCGCCGGCTGCGGCTCGAGCCGGGAGACGTCCCGCTGGGACGGCGCGCCCCGGCGGTCCTGGCGGGAAACGCCGGATCGATCCTGTTCCTGGCGTTCTGCGCGGCGCTGTTCGTTCTCGGGCTGATCCCATAAAAAAAACGCCGTTTTCAAAAAAACGGCGCCGCCGGGCGCGTTTTTTTCGGTCCCCGCTCGTTGACAAAGCCGCGCCTTTGTGATAGACTAAACCCGACTTCAATCCGTCTGCGGAGGTGTGATCCAAATGGCATTCAAATTCGCTGTCATCGGCTGCGGCGGCATGGGCCGCAAGCACTCTGAGGTGTTCAAAGCCATGGGCAAGGACACCGTCACCATGGCCGCCTGCTGCGACCTGGTCCCCGAGAAGGCGTTGGCCTTCCAGAAACAATTCGGCTATTTCAAGACCTATACCGACTATCGCCAGATGCTGGAGGAGATCCGCCCCGACATCGTCGCCGTCACCACGTGGAACGCGGCCCACGCGCCCTGCGCCATCGCCGCGCTGGAGGCCGGCGCCCACGTCTTCTGTGAAAAGCCCATGGCGATGAACGCCGCCGAGGCGCAGCAGATGAAAGAGACCGCCGAGCGGTGCGGCCGCATCCTGCAGATCGGCTTCGTCCGCCGCTTCGACACCGACGCCGCCGAGGCCAAAAAGCTCATCGACGAGGGCCGTCTGGGCGACCCCGTCTACGCCAGAGCCTTCTATCTGCGCCGCCGCGGCTGCCCCGGCAGCTGGTTCGGCAACAAGCCCCTGTCCGGCGGCGGCCCGCTGATCGACATCGGCGTCCACGTGCTGGATCTGGCCCGCTATCTCATGGGCAACCCCAAGCCCGTCAGCGTGTTCGGCACCGTCAACGATCAGGTCCACCTGAACTGCGCCATCGCGGGCGTCACCTCTCCGTGGGAGACCGACGATCCCAACGTCTCGGTCTACAACGTCGAGGACTTCGTCGCCGGCGAGATCCGCTTTGAGAACGGCGCCACCCTGCACATGGAGACCAGCTACAACATGAACCTCGAGAGCGAGGCCAACAACGTGGAGATCTACGGCACCAAGGGCGGCCTCAAGCTGAACCCGCTGGAGCTGTACACCGAGATCGGCCAGAGACTGATCAACGTTCCCGTCCGGCCCGACAATCCCTTCACCGGCATCGGCTATGAGAACGAGGACAAGCACCTGATCGACTGCATCCTCAACGGGACGTCCTCCATGGCCAGCGCGGACGACGGCCTCCAGGCCATGAAGATCATCGACGCGCTCTACGAGTCCGGCCGCACCGGCCGCTCGGTGGATCTGTAAGCCCGCTCCTCTCCTTCAAAAACGGCGGCGCCCTGCTGGGACCTTCCCGGCAGGGCGCCTGTTTTTTGGGTTTCCCGCTGTTCCGCGCGGCCGGGATACTCGTCCGGGATCCGCCCGGCGGTCTTCGCGCGCTCCCGTTCCGTCCAGCCCCCGGCGAAGCGGAAGCGAATGGCCGTGCCGCCGATGCCGCAAGTCCGCGGCAGAAGCCGGGCCTCTCTTCCTGCGGACCGGTCCGGATCGCGTCAGGCATGGTCTCTCGCGCCTTTTCCCATTTTTTCATCATGGCACATCCGCTCCGCCGTGTCAACGGGGCCTGCGGCAACGAGCGCCCCGCCGGGGATCCCCCGGCGGGGCGCCTGAACGTTTTGTTTTGCTTTGTTACGGCAGCTCGATCTCGCCGGTCCCGCCGGCTGTGTTGAGCCAGCTTCCGTCTTCCTGCCTCTCCAGCAGAAAGCCCATGCCGCTGACCACCGCGCCCTCGTATTCGCCCTCTCCCGGACGTCCGGCGCCGGCCCACAGGATGACCGGAACGCCTGGAACGAACGGGGCGCACCAATAGCTCTCCGCCGGGAACAGTGCATAGGTCACGCCCACCTCGACGGCGCCGCCGTCGTCGCGGACCTTGGCGATGTTCCAGTGGACCGCCCGGTATCCCGAGGCCGCGCGGCTGCTCCCCGGCGCGAGACCCAGCCGCTTGGATCCGAGTATTTCCTCGGCGAACCGTTCGGCGGCCTCTTCCGCCGACAGGCCCTGCCCGAAGGGCACGTTTTTCGCGGACAGCTCCAGCATGTCGTAATGATCGCGCAGCCCAGCGGACACGAAATACAGCGCCGCTCCCGGCAGATCCTGGCTCCGGGGCACCCAGTACGACACGTCCCCGCCGGCGTCATAACCGAGCACCTCTGATCCTCTGCTGGACCAATCCGATCCTGTGCACCACACCGTCAGCTTCCTGCCGGCGCCGAGGGAAAGCTCGATCCGGAATTCGACCTCTCCGTCCGGCTCTCGTTCGGCCGCCTCCCACGAAAGGTCGGCGACAGCCCTCTGCAGGATCGTAAAAACGTCCTCCGCTTTCGCCGGATACGTCGCCCAGGCGGCGCCGTCCGACAGGTAAAGGGTCATATCAAAGGTCTCGGCCTGATCGGAAAAAACGGACAGCGCGTCGAGCGGCGAATCGTATTTTCTCTCTGTCGCCGCCGTAGACACCGGCTGCTTCGCGATTTCCTCCGTCGCCGCGGCTTCCGCTTCGGTCGTGGCCTCCGTGGTCGTCGCTTCCGTGGCCGCCGCTTCGGTCGTCGCTTCCGGGGTCGTCGCGGCGGTCGTCTCCGGCTCGATCCCGCCGCAGCCTGCCAGCGCCGGCGCCAGCATGACGATCGCCAGCGCGGTCCACAGCAGTTTTTTTCATGGCGGCACTTCCTTTCATCTCCATCGCCGCTTTTATTATACGCCTCAAAAGCAGAAAAGCAATTACAAAACGGTAACAATTGTGCAAAAAATCACAAATACCAGCCCCCCGCCGGATTTTTGTCCGTTTCGACGAAAACGCAGCTTTTCGCCCTGATCCCGCCGCATTTTTTCCGTTTTTCCGCAAAAACGGGCCCCGGACGGATCGTCCGGGGCCCGCGGGAAAGACGGAAGCCGCGCCTATTTGTCCAGGAAGGCCAGATCGGTCTCGACCTCATGGCCACACTCCACCGAGCGGATGATGCCGTCGATGATGGCCTGGTTGTAGAGGATCTCCGAGGTGGGGATCGGCGCCTTGCCGCCGGTCAGCACCGCGTCGACGAAGGCCTTGACCTTGCAGTAGAACAGGTCGGACTTCTGGTCGGTCTCGATGGGGATCTCCGTGTGGGTCGGCTTGCCGAACATATCCTGATACAGCCACATCTGGCCCACGGTGCCGTCCCACGCGCCGCCCCACGGGTGATAGTTGGGCTGGCGCACCTTCAGGCCGGCATCTTTGCCCAGGAACAGGAAGTCGCCGCAGGTGTCCATGTGCATGGCCCAGCTCATGCGGAAGTCCAGCGTGATGCCGCCCTCCAGCCGGACGAACGCCGCCGAGAAGTCGTCCACGGAGAAGCGGTGCGCCTCGGAGTAGTACTTCGGGTTGGTGCCGAAATAGTCGGTGGCGCTGGCCGAAACGGTCAGAGGCCGGGGATAGCCGATGGAGTTCATGGCGAAATCCAGCGAATAGCAACCGATGTCCGCCAGCGCGCCGACGCCGGCCTTGTCCTTTTCGATGAAGGTGCTGCCGGGGATGCCGCGGCTGCGGCCGCCGCCGGTCTGGACGTAGTAGATGTCGCCCAGCACGCCGGAGGAGATGATCTCCTTCACCTGGCGGAAGTTCCGGCCATAGCGCGGCTGGAAGCCGACGGAGACGATCTTGCCCGAGGCCTTTTCCGCAAAGTAGATGGCCGCGGCCTCTTTCATCGAGAGGCACATGGGCTTTTCCAGCAGGACGTGACAGCCCGCCTCCAGCGCCTCGACGGCGCAGACCATGTGCTGAGTGTTGTAGGTGCAGACGGACACGGCGTCCAGATCCAGCTTCAGCAGCTCTGAAGCAGAGAGGAAGTCCTTGGCGTCCGGCATCTCGAACTCGTCGAAAAACGCACGGGCCTTGCCGGGGATGATGTCGGCCCCGCCAACCACCTCGACCTCGGGGATCCGCAGGTAAGAGCGCATGTGGGCGTGGGCGATGCCGCCGCAGCCGATGATGCCGACGCGAAGCTTCTTTTCCATAAAAGTCCTGTCCTCCGATACTTTTGTTTCATTTGCGCGGGCGCGGCGCGCCCGTAGGATCCTGGGTCTATTCTATCACGGGGCGAAGGGGATCGCAAAGCTTTTTTGCCGCCCCGTCACAGTTTTTTCGCCCACTCCGCCGCCATCGCCACCCACGTGGCGTTGTGGGGATCGTCGTGGGCAGGCCGCCCGCGCGAGGTGACGGCGTTGCACAGCGCCATGCCGTGGGGCGCGCTTTGATAGACGTGCATCTCGAAGGGAACGCCGTGGACGGACAGCGCCCAGGCCAGCACCAGCGAATTCCGGACGCTGGCGGCCGCGTCGTCCGCCGTGTGGATCAGGCACATGGGGACCGCCCGCTCGTCCGCCCGCTTTTCCAGCGACCACTTCTCCCGCTCCTCCGGGTCCGCTCCGGCCAGATTGTCGAACGTGCCCATGTGGCCGACGGTCTCGTCCGACGAGATCACCGGATAGACCGGGATGACGCCCCGGGGCCGCACCCGCTCCGGCACGGTCCCGGCCTCCGCCGCCGCGTCGGCCAGATGCCACAGCGTTCCCAGCGCGGCGCACAGGTGCCCGCCCGCGGAGAACCCCACGGCGAAGATCCGCTCCGGGTCCACGGCGACCTCCGCCGCGTGCTCCCGGATCCACGCCATGGCCCGCATGGCCTGGACCAGCGGCCGCGGGAACCGCGCCTTTTCCCGGACCGAATAGTGCAGCACGAACCCCTGGAACCCGTATGGCAGAAACGCCAGGGCGACGGGCTCTCCCTCCCGGTCGGAACAGACCGAGCAATAGCCGCCGCCCGGGATCACCAGCATGGCCGGGCGCAGGCTGTCCCCCACCGGGTCGGAAACATAAGTCTCCAGATAGCAGGCCGGATCCGACGGATCCAGCGGGATCTTTTCCACTCGCATACGCGTTCGCTCCTTTTTACCGCTTCGCGGGACAGCTCCAGTCCCAGATCTTCTCCGGCGCGCGGAAGGGCAGATGCCCGAAGCGCCCGTCCCGCTCCGCTCCGTCGCGGACGACGCAGATGGCGTTGACCAGCATCTCCACGTCCTCGGCCTTGTGCCCGTGGTAGCCCTTGCGGAAATACCACATCACGTTGTCCTCCCTGCCCCAGAGCTTCCAGACCTCTTTGGCCGCCTCGGTGGTCAGCCACGAGCCCACGGGGTTGGCCCACGTGTCGCTGGCCGCCTCGCCGATGACGAGGACGCGCGGCGCCACCATGGCCTTGAGGAAGTGACAGTCAAAGGGAAGATCCTGTTCCCGCTGCGTATACGCTTCCATGCCGGGCCCCACCCAGAAGGCGAAGTTCTTCCAAAGGTCCGCCAGCGTCTCGCTGACGCCCTCCCGGCCGTCCTCCTGGATCTCCGACATGTGCACCCGGTAACAGCCGCAGGCCCCCGCGCAGGTCTCGTTGGGGTTGACGAAGGCCGCCCGCGTGTCCAGCGCGCCGGCCAGCGCCACGGTCTTGCCCCCGCGGGAGTGGCCGCTGAAGGCGATGAGGTCCATGTCGAACCCGCCGAGCTTTTCCAGCGCGTCCACACAGCGCGAATAGCCCCAGGCCCACGCGCCCAGCGCGCCGAAGGTGTATTCGGGGTACGTCTCGTACAGCGGCCCGTGGCCGCGCTCGTCCCAGATGATGTCCCGGGCCAGCTCGGTGCGGTCGAACAGCACCAGCGCCACGTCCTTGGACAGCGCGGCGTCCATCCACTCCTTGTCGAAGGCATAGCCAAAGCTCAGATCGCCGTCGACGATGGCCGCGACCTTGCCCTCGTGCTCCGGGGCGAAGATCCGCATCCAAAAGCTGACCGGATGGGCCCGGGTGCCCGTGGTCACGCGGTACGACCCGCTTCTCTTGCCCTCATAGCCGTGCAGCATCTCGACCTCGAGGAATTCCGGCTCCGGCGGCTGGGTCCCGTACTGAAGCTCCACCGCCGTGCGATAGATCTCCTTCCGGCGGGCCGCCCACTTTTCCGGCGTGTCCGCGATCGTGCCGTCCTCCATCCGGAACGGGTCCGGCAGCTTGCCCAGCACGTCCATCCGGGTGATCCGGATCAGGTCCTCGTTGAATCCGCAGTCCATCGTTTTTTCCTCCTTTTTGTCCGTCCTTTATCGGATCGGCGTCAGGCGGAGCTCGGAAAACTCCACTCCGACCCGGTCTTCTCCGAATGAGATCCTCGTGCAGCCGTTGACGATCTGCTCCGCCGGGATGCGGAACGTCACCGAGCAGTACTCCTCCGGCAGCCAGCGCTCGTCCCACTCTCTGTCGCCCATGCGCCGGGACAGATCGCCGCGCCAGATCTCCTTCCCGTCGGCCTTGACCCACATGTCGCGCACGCCCCAGCGCTTCGGATACGCCGTCGGCAGCGTGATCCTCAGCAGATAGTCGCAGCCGCTCTCCAGCCCGGCGAAGGACGCCGTGAAGGAATAATAATTGTATACGCCGATCAGCGCCATGGGAAGCCGCCCGTCGTTGAGCTCGCCGTTCCCCTTGAAGTTCAGATAGGCCTCCGGCGGCTTGCCGCCGAACCGGTCGCAGGTGTCCAGCGCCACGGAGAAGAACGCCTCGCCCGGGCCCGGACGCATGTGCGCCTCCAGCACCGCGGCCTCGCCGTCCTCCGTCATGGCC
>JAEERN010000086.1 GCA_016285815.1 Clostridiales bacterium | reverse complement strand
CCGCGCCCAGCGCCGCGCTGAGCCGGGCCATGCCCGCCGCCGTCCGCCTGTGGCAGGCGGTGGGACGGCCGGAAGAGCCCTGTCCGCTGGACGTGCGCGAGGGGCGGCGCTTTGTGGAAGAGACCTTCTCCAACGGCGAGCGGACCCTGCCGCCGGAGCCGCCGCGCCCGGCGGGGGAACCGGCGCTGGAGTTCCGGGACGTCTGGTTTCGCTATGAGCGGGACGGGCGGGATGTCCTGCGCGGCACGTCGCTGACGGCGGAAAAGGGCGAGATCTTTGCGATCCTCGGCGGGAACGGGTCGGGAAAATCCACGGCCCTGCTGGCCGCCTCGGGGATCCTGCGCCCCTATGCGGGCGAGATCCGGGTGCTGGGGAAAAAGCTGGCCGCCTACCGCGGCCGGAGTCTGCACGACGGGTGCGTCGCCATGCTGCCGCAGGACGTGCAGACGCTGTTCCTGGCCAACACCGTGGCCGGAGAGCTGGCCGACGCGGGCTGCGATCCGGCGGCGCTGCCCTTCGACCTGTCGCCGGTGCTGGACCGCCACCCCTACGACCTGTCCGGCGGCCAGCAGCAGCTTTTGGGGCTGGCCAAGGTGCTGGCCTCGCGGCCGAGGGTCCTGCTGCTGGACGAGCCCACCAAGGGGCTGGACGCCGGCGTCAAGGCGGAGATCGCGGCGCTTTTGCGCCGCCTGCGCGACGGCGGGACGGCGGTGGTGCTGGTGACGCACGACGTGGAGTTCGCCGCCGGGGCGGCGGACCGGTGCGCCATGTTCTTCCGGGGCGAGATCACCTCGGCCGGGTCGCCGCGGACGTTTTTCGCGGGCAACAGCTTTTACACCACCGCGGCCGACCGCATGACCCGGGGCTTTTTCGACGGCGCGGTCACCGTGGAGGACGCGGCGGCGCTCTGCCGGAAAAACGGGAGGAAAAGCGGATGATCGTCATCAAAAACGCCGCGGTCCGGCGGGTGCTGAAGGCCGTGGTGCCCTTCGTGCTGATCCCCGCCTGCATCGCGGCGGGGGCCGTGGCCGCGGGGGAGAAGAGCTATCCTCTGGTGACCGCCGCCGTGGCGGCGCTGTCGCTGCTGCTGTTTTTCGCGGGCTTCGAGCGGAAAAAGACCGGGACGCGCCGTCTGGTCATCGTGGCCGTCATGACGGCGCTGTCCGTGGCGGGCCGCTTCCTTCCGGTCTTCAAGCCGGTGACGGCCTTCACGGTCCTGACCGCCGTCTATCTCGGCGGCGAGGCGGGCTTTCTGGTGGGGTCGCTGTCCGCGGCCATCTCGAATTTCTATTTCGGCCAGGGGCCCTGGACGCCCTTTCAGATGTTCGCCTGGGGGATCATCGGCCTGGCGGCGGGGGCGCTGGCGCGGCCGCTGGAGAAGAGCCGGGTCCTGCTGCTGGTCTTCGGCGCGGCCGCCGGCGCGGCCTATTCCATGATCATGGACGTCTGGACCGTGATCTGGTACGCCAACGGGTTCGGCTGGAAGGCCTACGGCGCGGCGGTGCTGGCCGCTCTGCCGTACACCGCGGTCTACGCGCTGTCCAACGTGCTGTTCCTGCTGCTGTGCGCGCGGCCCTTCGGCGAAAAGCTGAAGCGCGTCAAGGTGAAATACGGCGTCTGACCGTCGGCCATACGCCCGGGAGGTTTTGTCATGTGGTATCTGGAAAAGCTCCGGCACAATCTGACGGAGTCGGAGACCCGCCGGCTGAAGGCGATCCGCGAGCCCACCGTGGTCGCGGTCCAGCCGGACGATTCGCGGCGCGGCCTCTGCGTCATGCCGGACGGCGAGCTGCGGTATTACGGCGTGGAGGGGAAGACCCACTGCTGGGCGGCGGACGGCCGGTCCGTCTATCTTGCCTCGCGCAGCGGCCTCGACTGGACGCGGCACGAGGGACCGGAGGGCTCGGCCCCCGTCCTCAGCACGGGCGCCGTCCAGACCGGCTTTGCCGCCATGGGCGCTGCGGCGCGGATCCCGTGGTCGGGGCGGTACGTGACCGTCGTCACCTGGCCGTCGGGCGAGCGGAAGGGGACCTGGGCGGAGCTGTCCGACGAGGGACCGGGCGACACGGCTCCGCGGCTGGTCCGGATCTGCGGCGAGGTCTGCGGCGACGTGTTCCAGCCTGTGGCGCTGACGTTCCGGCGCCGCCTTCTGGTCACGACCTACGTCGTGCGGGAAGGCGACTACCGTCCGCGCGTCCTGATCTCCGACGACGACGGGGAGAACTGGCGGATCGTCGAGCTGGCGTCCACGCCGAAGCACGCTGCGGTCTTCCCGCACAAGGGGGTCCGCTGGCAGAACAACGGCGCCGAGCCGTGCCTTGCCGAGCTTCCCGACGGGCGGCTGATGCTGCTGGCGCGGACCTCGCTGGACTTTTTCTACGTCTATTATTCCGGAGACGCAGGCGAGAGCTGGACGCCGGGCGAGCCGTCGCTCTTTCACGGCACGCTGACGACGCCGTATCTTCTCCGCCTTTCCGACGGCCGCGTCGTCTGCTTTTGGAACAACGCCCGGCCGCTGGCGGAGCAGGACCACGAACGTACGTGGCCGCCCGTCGGCGAAGAGACGAAAAAGGGCGTCTGGGAGGACGTGTTCACGAACCGGGACGTGAACCACGCGGCCGTCACGTCCGACGGCGTCCACTGGACCGGCTTCCGCGAGATCGCGCTGGACGAGGTGCGCGGCGCCTCAGACTTCCGAGTCAAAGGGGGCAGCCAGACCTCCGCCGACAAGAGCGTCCACCAGTTCCAGGCGCTGGAGCTTCCGTACGGGAAGATCCTCGTGGCGTACGGCCAGAACGCCGTCGCCAGACGGATGGCGATCTTCGACGTCGACTGGCTCTATGAGAAGGAGCGGACGGAGGACTTCCGCCTCGGGCTGGCGCATCTCACCACACACCTGTTCGTCAAGAGCCTGAGCGGGTCGTGCGTCGGCCTCGGCTTCAACGGCCACTGCGCCTGGAACCGGACGGACGGTGCGCTGCTGGTCCCGGATCCGGACTGTACCGGCGGCGAGGCGCTTCAGATCTGCCGCGTCCGCGACGAGCGGCTCGTGTCCGAGCGGCAGGGAGCGGTCTGGAACTTTCCCGCCGCCGCCTCCGGCACGCTTCGGATCCAGCTGCGCGTCGAGGGGAGCGGGATCCGGGTCCGTCTGTGCGACCACTGGATGAACGCCTGCGACGAATACGCGGGCCTGTACGCGAGCTTCGACTTCGCGCTGGACGCGCGCTGCGTCGAGCCGGGCGCGTGGCGGGAGATCGCCGTCGTTTTCGACGAGAGGCGCGCGTCCGTCTCCGCCGACGGCAGGTTCCTGTTCGACGTGCCGCGGAAGGCCCCCGCGCCGACGGGCATCAGCTATCTGCACCTGCAGACCATGGCGGAGACCGCCGATTTCAAGGGGACCCTCGTCCGCAGGCTGGAATTCAGGGGCGGAGCGGCGGCCGGACAGGACCGTTCGGGAGAATAGGAGCTTTCCGACGTCGCGGAAAAAGGAAAAACACGGCCGTGCCGGGGCGATCGCGCCCGGCGCGGCCTTTTTTCGCGGCTTTTCGCCCCGGGACCGGGGACGGAACGGGGGGGGGCGGACGGACCGCGCGGACGATTTTTATTTAAGTATTGACAAAAGTAAAAAACGCGGTATAATAGTCGGGAAAGCCTGCTCTGCCGTAGTGGGAAAACGGCGGAGGGGAGAGGAAAAACGCGGCCGCGAAAGCGGCTGGGAGCGGAGGAAGACCGATGGATCTTGCGGCGATGAAGGCGCTGGGCGAAGAGACGCGTCTGCGGATCGCGGCGCTTTTGAGCGAGCGGGCCTATTGCGTCAGCGCGCTGGCGGCGAAGCTCGGGCTGTCCGTTCCCGCCGTGTCCCAGCACCTTCGGGTGCTGAGCGAGGCGGGGATCGTCACCGGCGTCCAGTTCGGCCACCACAAGCACTATCGGCTGGAGCGGGACAAGCTGAACCGGCTGGCCGGGGATCTCCGCGCCTTGGGAGAAGAAAGGCCCAGCGGCTGTCGGGACAAGAGCCGCCGGTGCGACGTTTCCGATGCGGTCGGCTGCAAACGGAAGCCGCAGGGAAGCAAATGAAACGGATGGGAGAAGCGCGATGCTGAAACGGTTTATCAGGTATTACAGGCCCCACAAATTCATGTTCGCCATGGATATGCTGGCGTCTCTGCTGATCTCGGTGGTCGGTATGGTCTATCCCATCGTCACCCGGCGGATGCTGAACGATCTGATCCCGAACCGGATGTACCGGGAGATCGTCTTCGCCGGTCTGATCGTGCTGGCGCTGTACGGGCTGCGCATGCTGCTGCGGTATTTCGTGCAGTATTACGGCCACGTCATCGGCGTCCACATGCAGGCGCAGATGCGCCGGGACCTGTTCTCGCATCTGGAAAAGCTGCCGTATTCCTTTTTCGACGACCACGAGACGGGCAGCATCCTGACCCGTCTGACCAGCGACCTCTTCGAGGTCAGCGAGCTGGCCCACCACGGGCCGGAGAACCTGTTCATCTCCGTCGTGATGATCGTCAGCTCCTTCGTCTATCTGCTGACCATCAACGTGTGGCTGACGCTGATCATCTTCGCCTGCGTCCCGATCCTGGTGGCGGTGTCGCTGACGCTTCGCAAGCGCATGCGGGACGCCTTTACCGAGCGGCGCAAGAGCACGGCCGTCATCAACGCGGCCATCGAGTCCAGCGTCTCCGGCATCCGCACCACCAAGGCCTATACCAACGCGGACCGCGAGATGGAAAAATTCGAGGTGGGCAACAGCCAGTTCGTCGAGGCCAGCAGGAGATCCTACAAGTCCATGGCGGAGTACACCGCCTCGACCTCCTTCGTTACCGACGTGTTTAACGTCGTCATCCTGATCGCGGGCGGCCTGTTCCTGTACGGCGGCACGATCAGCTTCGGCGACTATTCCACCTTCATCGTCTCGGTCAACCTGTTCATCTCGCCGGTCAACACGCTGATCGGCTTTATGGAGCAGTATCAGAACGGCACCACGGGCTTCCGCCGCTTTCTGGAGATCATGGACGTCGAGGCCGAGCAGGAGCCGCCGGATGCCCATGAGCTGGAGAACGTCCGCGGAGAGATCGAGCTGGACCACGTCTCGTTCCGCTATGACGAGACCCGCGAGGTGCTGGACGACGTGAGCCTGAAGGTGGAAAAGGGGCAGATCCTGGCGCTGGTCGGCCCGTCCGGCGGCGGCAAGACCACCATCTGCCACCTGATCCCCGAGTTTTACAAGCTGACCACCGGCCGGATCCTCATCGACGGCCAGGACGTCAACAGTCTGACGCTGACCTCGCTGCGGCGGAACATCGGCATCGTGCAGCAGGACGTGTTCCTGTTCGGCGGCACGATCCGGGACAACATCCTCTACGGGCGGCTGGACGCCACGGAGGAGGAGATGATCGAGGCGGCGAAGCGCGCCAACATCCACGACTACGTCATGACGCTGGAGAACGGCTATGATACCGAGATCGGCGAGCGGGGCGTCCGCCTGTCCGGCGGCCAGAAGCAGCGGATCTCCATCGCCCGCGTCTTTTTGAAGAACCCCGCGATCCTGATCCTGGACGAGGCCACCTCGGCGCTGGACAACACCACCGAGATCCTGATCCAGCAGGCGCTGGACGAGCTCTGCCGCGGCCGGACGACCATCGTCGTGGCCCACCGTCTGTCCACTATCAAGCGGGCCAATGAGATCGCCGTCATCTCCGAGGGGCGCGTCGCCGAAAAGGGGACCCACCAGGAGCTCATGGCGCTCGGCGGCATCTATCAGCAGCTGTACAGCCTGCAGTTCCGCGCCGAGGACATGGCGTGACCGCTCCCGTCCGGCGGGCGACGGCGGGGCCGCCCCGTTTTTGATTCGAAGAGAGGAGCGTCGGAGAAAATGATCGGAACAGAGAACCGCGATCCGTCCGGCGGCAGGTTCGACTATTTCAAGTGGACCGCGCCCCGCTTTACGGGACCGGACGAAGCGTTCCGCGCGCTGGAAAAAGCGGTCAGCGGCGAAAAAAAGATCAAGAGCATCAAGGTCATCGGAAGCGCGAGGTCGGTTTCTTACGTTGAAATGCTGCTGTACGAGCGGTTCGCAGGATTGGGAGTCAAGCTGGGGGCTGATTGGCGGGCCGAGCACCCGGAGATCGACGTGGACAAGGTCCTGGTCCCCTGGAGAGCAGAAGCCTGCGAACCGATCCAGTTCGTGTTTGAGGACGACACGACGCTGGAGATATTGCCCTTGTGGAACGGCGCCCGGATCGCCGTGAACTCCGTTCCGGTGAACGTGAGAGACGGCCTGAACGACTCGAACTTCAATGCAGACGTCTTCTTTGCCGAAGCGATCGGGAAAAAGATCCAATGGATCGATATCCTGGTCGAAGAGACGACGAAGCGGTATTTCAACAGCGTTTCCATCCGGCGGGAAAAGCCGATCGATGAGCGCGAAAGCGCCACCCGTTTCCGGATAAAACTGGAAGAACGGTTCGTCATCGAGCTTGTGCGAAGAGGAGACGATTGGTACGCGATCTCGGTGTGCAAATGCGACTTCCGTCGGGATCCGCAGGTGCCGTACGGACGGGTCAGAAAGGCCTTTTCGTGGAACGGCCGGTTCGAGATCACCTGCGGGCGGGACAACGGGGACACTTACTGGATCTGTCCGTCCGGCAGCAGAGACGAAGAGCAGTTCGATTTTGACGACCATTACGGGATGTCGATCGACAAGGGTGTGGTCGACATGCTTTTGCTGGGCTATCTTCACAAGTATTTCGATCCGTCGGTGCAAGAAGACCCAGAAGGATACGGCGCGAGCTTCGATGAGTATGCCGTGCCCAATTATTATACTGCGGACGGCATGAGAAGCATCCTTCGGGATCTTGAACGGGTGATTTCTCTGCTGGATGGGAACCGGGACGATCCCTCGCCGGACAATATCGACGATCCGTGCTTCTGGGACCATTATCTCGGGAGGCACTATGCCAAAAAGCCAGACCGTCGGCCGACGAAAAAAGAACTGCGGCGGTTGAAAAGCGACATTCCGGCGATCCTGGATTTTTACCGCCGATTCATCGCGCGGGTGGAAGCGATGCTGAGCCTTCCGGGGATCGATACCGTTTCCTTCGCGGGTCCCTGAGGGGCGGGCCGGAGGCAACCGGGCGTGTCCGGCAAATTTTTCTGCCGGACATGTTGACAGGGCCGCCCGCAGATGCTATACTGTTAGCAGATATTTCAAAAATTTTAAGTAAATCGGAGGACGCCGGGCGTCTGGCCCGGGCCGTCCGAACAAAACGGAGGGGTTCGTCATGAGACCGGACGGATACAGAGTCAAGGGGGAAAACCCGATCTACACGCTGGTGCCGTATTTCCTCACCAAGCGCTATGACTCCATGAACATGATCACCATCGAGCTTCCGGAAGAGCCGATGCGGGAGTATATGAACCGCAAGCGCCGCGAGGGGACGCCCGTCAGCCATCTGGCGCTGTTGATCTCCGCGTATCTGCAGGTCGCGGCGGAGTTCCCCGCCGTCAACCGCTTCATCAAGAACAAGCGCATCTTCCAGCACAACGACATCACGGTCTCCATGGTCGTCCTGCGCCCCGGCAAGGCCGACGACACCATGTCCAAGATCTACCTCGATCCCGAGGACACCATCCTGGACGTTCAGAAAAAGATCGACGAGTATATCACCGAGAACCGGCGGGACGACAGCGCCAACCTGCTGGACAAGTGGATGAACGCCTTCCTCAAGGTGCCCTTCCTGATCCGCTTCGCCGTCTGGCTCATCCGCGGGCTGGACGAGATCGGTCTGCTGCCCAAGGCGGTCATCAAGGCCAGCCCGTTCCACGCCAGCCTGCTGATCTCGAATCTGGCTTCGATCCGGACCAACCACATCTATCATCACGTCTATGAGTTCGGCACCACCAGCGTGGCCATCACCATGGGCAACATGATCGAGTCGCCCCGGCGCACCCGCGACGGCGTCCAGTTCGAGCGGTGCCTGCCGCTGGGCGTGGTCATGGACGAGCGGATCTGCTCGGGCCACTATTTCGCCCAGGCCTTCACCCGGATGCGCGAGTACCTGAAGGATCCGGAAAAGCTGGAGACGCCCTATTCGGTCAAAAAGGCCGCCCGGGACGCCGCCGCCGCGGAAAAGGCCGCCCGGAAGGCCGCCGACGCCGGGCAGTCCGGCGAAACGCCGGCGCAGGCGTGACTCTTATCTTCCGACAGACAACAAAAGACCGGCCCCCGCCGACAGAGCGGGGGCCGGTCTTTTGTTCGCGGGATGGTCTTTGCCGGAGGCGCGTTCTTTTGCATCCGGCGCGCCGCCGGATCTATTTTTCCTCGGGGTGTTCGGCGTAATAGCGCTTGAAGTCCGCGTCGCGGATGGCGGCGTGGCTGACCTTGCCGCTGATGGTCTTGGGCAGAGCGTCCACGAATTCCACCACGCGCGGGTACTTGTAGGGCGCGGTGTGGGTCTTGACGTAGACCTGGATCTCCTTTTTCAGCTCGTCGCCGGGCGTATAGCCGGGGGCCAGCAGGATGGTGGCCTTGACGGCCAGCCCGCGGGTGGGATCGGGGTACGGGGTGACGGCGCATTCCAGCACGGCGGGGTGCTCGATGAGGACGCTCTCCACCTCAAAGGGGCCGATGCGATAGCCGGAGGATTTGATCAGGTCGTCTCCCCGGCCCACGAACCAGAAGAAGCCGTCCTCGTCCTTCCAGGCGGTGTCGCCGGTGTGGAACCAGCCGTCCCGGCAGGCCTCGGCCGTCTTTTCCGGATCGCCGCAGTAGCCGTTGAACAGGCCGGGCTGGAAGCCGCCCTCCGGCGGGAGCTTGACGGCGATCTCGCCGGTGACGCCGGGGATGACCTCGCGCCCCGCCTCGTCCAGCAGCGTGACCGTATAGGCGGGGGAGGGCTTTCCCATGGAGCCGGGCCGCGGTGTGACCCACCACGGGTTCATGATGGTGCAGGTGGTCTCGGTCATGCCGAAGCCCTCGTGGATGGTGAGGCCCGTGGCGGCGTGGAACTGTTCCAGCACCTCGGGGTTCAGCGCCTCGCCGGCGATGGTGGCGTGGGTGATGGAGGAGAGATCGTAGGCGGACAGGTCCTCCTTGATGAAAAATCGATAGATGGTGGGCGGCGCGCAGAAGGTGGTGATCCGGTATTTCTGCAGCAGCGACAGCATGGTGGCGGCGTGGAACCGGTCGAAGTCGTAGGCGAAGACGCCCGCGCCCAGGAACCACTGTCCGTAGAGCTTGCCCCAGACGAACTTGCCCCAGCCGGACTCGGCGACGGTCATGTGCAGACCGTCGGGCACGACCTTCTGCCAGTACAGGGCCGTGGGGATGTGGGCGACGGCGTAGGCGAAATTGTGCTCGACCATCTTGGGCATCCCCGTGGTGCCCGAGGAGAAGTAGATCAGCATAGGATCCCGGACGCTGTTGCGGGGCGAAAGGGGCGCAAAGGCGGGCGCCGCGGCCATGGCCGCGTTCAGGTTCCGCCAGCCCGGCCAGTCGCGGTGGGCGCAGAACTTGATCAGCGGCCGGCCGTATTCCCGCTCGGCCTCGTCCACCCGGTCGGGGACGTTTTCGTCCGGCGTGCAGACCACGGCGCGGATGTCCGCCGCCCTGAGCCGGTAGAGGATGTCGTGGGCCCCCAGCATGTTGGTGGCGGGGATGGCCACGGCCCCCAGCTTGTGGCAGGCCAGGATGCAGAACCAGGCTTCCGGATGGCGCTTCAGGATGAGCAGCACCCGGTCCCCCCGGCCAACGCCCGCGCCGCGCAGGGCGGCCGCGGCCCGGTCGCTCTCCCGGGAGACGTCGGCGAAGGTGTAGAGCCGCTCGGAGAAATCGCTGCCCACCCAGAGCAGCGCTCGGCGGTCCGGCTCTTCCCGCGCGATGCGGTCCACCACGTCGTAGGCATAGTTGAAATCGTCCGGCACGCGGAAGGTGAGGCGGCGAACGTTCCCGTCTTCATCGCGTTCCTCGTTCAGATAGTCCCGGTAAAACTCGTTCATAGGTCGTTTCCCTGATCCTTCTTCTCGTCTTTTTCGTATTCCGAGCTGGAGATGACGGCGAGGAACACACAGTCTTCGCCGCCCACGGCGATCATGCCGTGGCGGTTGTGCGCGTCGTAGTACAGCGCGTCGCCCGGGTCCAGCTCCATGACGTGGTTCTCGATCTGGACCTTGAGCCGGCCGGAGAGGATATAGTCGAACTCGTGGCCGGAGTGAGAGGACAGGTGGATGGGCTGGCTCTCCAGCGCGGCGTCGTATTTGGCGACGACGCGGAACGGCTCGGAGATCCGGTCGCGGAAGAGATAGGCCATGTGTTGATAGGCAAAGCCGCGCCGCCGCTCGATGGGCAGTCCCTCGCCGCTGCGGATCAGGGAAAAGCGCGACAGCCGGGGCACGTCCCCGGTGATCAGCTCGGTGATGTCGATGCCGAACTTGATGGCGATCTCATAGAGCAGCGAAAAGGAGAAATCCCTCGAGCCGCTCTCGTATTCGGCGTATTCCGCCGGGGTGATGCCAAGCGTCTCGCTCATCTCCTTGCAGGAGATGCCAAGCGTCTCCCGGACGCCGACGATTCGCTCGGCGATGGCGCGGATTTTTTCGTTCATGACAGAGACCGCCTTTCCCGAACGGATGGACCCGTTCTTTGTGCATTATTATACAGAAAAAAGCCCGCCCCGAAAAGCCCAAAACCCGACAAATCTTTGAAAAAAACCGGGAAGCGGTATGGTGAGATTGCCGTGCCGGCGAAAAAGGACCGGCCGCGCGGGGTCAGCGCGGCCGGTCCGGGGGATCGAAAAGGGGAATTAGGAGATCAGAACTCCAGCTTGCCGTCGAACCAGGCCTTGAGCCCGTCAATGGGGATCCGGACCTGCTGCATGGTGTCGCGGTCCCGGATGGTGACGCAGCGGTCGTTTTCCGACTCAAAGTCGTAGACCACGCACCACGGGGTGCCGATCTCGTCCTCGCGGCGATAGCGCTTGCCGATGGAGCCGGCGTCGTCGAAGTCCGTCGGGAACAGGGCGGAGAGCTGCTCGAAGACCTCGGCGGCCTTGTCGGACAGCTTTTTGGACAGCGGCAGGACCGCCGCCTTGTACGGGGCCAGGAACGGGTGCAGCCGCAGCACGACGCGGGTGTCGCCGTTTTCCAGCGTCTCCTCGTCGTAGGCGTCCACCAAAAACGCCAGCGCCGCGCGGTCCGCGCCCAGCGAGGGCTCGATGACGTAGGGGATATAGTGCTCGTTGGCCTCCTGGTCGAAATAGTCCATGGAGACGCCGGAGTGGGTCTGGTGCTGGGTCAGGTCGTAGTCCGTGCGGTCGGCAACGCCCCACAGCTCGCCCCAGCCGAAGGGGAACAGGAACTCGAAGTCCGTGGTGGCCTTGGAATAGAAGGCCAGCTTCTCGGG
>JAEERN010000085.1 GCA_016285815.1 Clostridiales bacterium | reverse complement strand
GGGGGCGGCCCCGGCAGGCGCTGAGACCGGGGGCGTTTCCAATTAATTTGCAAAGCCCCGGAAAAGCCTCTTGACAATCCCCCGTTTTTCGTTTATTATATAAGCAGTAAAGTTATAAACTTCTCTACCAATGGAGGTCATGGAAATGAGCAACAACGTGAAAAAGACTCTCACCATCATCGGCGCCATCGTCGCCTTCGCCGCGCTCGTGGCCGGCATCGCCTACGCCGTCGTTTACTTCCTCAAGAAAAAGGAAAAGGAAGAGGACTGCTGCATCCTCGACGACGATTGCGTCTGCAATCTGGAAGACGACGGCGACGACAAGCCCTGCTGCTGCGACGCCGAGGCTCCCGCCGCCGAATAAGCCGCTTCATCCCGCAGAACCGTTTCAAAAAAAACGACCGCTCAAAGAACGCGCTTCTTTGTGCGGTCGTTTTCCAAAGCGCCGCCCTCCCACTCTCGTCAAAAAAGGAGCCCGCCATGAAACGTCCCCGTCTGATCCTTGGCATCCTCACCCACGACACCGGACGCCAGCTCGGCTGCTACGGCGCGCCGGACGCCCGAACTCCCCACCTCGACCGCATGGCCGCCGAGGGAGTCCGCTTTGAGAGCCACTTTTCCACCGGGACCGTCTGCGTCCCCTCCCGCGCCTCGGTCCTCACCGGCCGCTATATGCACGGCGCGGACGTCTGCCGCTATTTTCCCGACCAGCCGACGCTACCCCGGTCTCTGAAGGCGGCCGGATACCGCTGCGTCCGGCTCGGCTTTGCCGAAGAGGGCGAGTACAACTGCGTCACCGGCCAACGGCCGCCGTTTCCGGACGCCGACCGCTCCGGGACCGAGCTTCTGGGGTATGACGAGAGCTGGACCGAGACGGCGGACGCCGCCGCCGTGGCGGAAAAGCTGATCTCGCTGCTGCCCGGCCCGGAGGACGGCCCGCTCTACATCGCCGCGGCCTTCCGCGAGGCCCATTCGCCCTATGACGCCGACGTGACGGACGAAGAGATCGCCGCCGCCGTGCCCCCCGCCCTGCTGCCGCAGCTTCCCGACGGGTTCGAGACCCGCCGCTTTCTGGCCCAGTTTAACGTTCTGGTCCGCCGGGCGGACGACGCCGTGGGCGCCATCCTCGACGCGGTGCGCGCCAGAGGCCTGGCGGACGAGACGCTGGCGTTCTTCAGCTCGGACCACGGCATGGACCTGCCCCGGGCCAAACAGTGCTGCTACGTCTCGGGCACCGGCGTGCCCCTGATCTTCTGGGGCGGCGCCCTGCCGGACGGGGCCCGGGGCCGCGTGGCCTCCGGCCTGTCCAGCCATCTGGATCTGGCCGCCACCGTGTGCGAGCTGGCCGGGGCCGAGCCGCCCTCGGATTTCGGCGTCAGCCAGGTGCCCCAGCTTCGCGGCGAGCCCTCCGGACGCGACTTCTGCGTCTCCGAGGTCTCGCTGGACGGCAAGACCTGTCCCGTCCGCGCCATCCGCACCGGGCGGTACACCTATATCCGCAACTTTGTCCCCGGCCTTCCGGTCCCCATGGCCCACACGCTGCTGCGGCGCCTCGACCCGGCGGTGCTGACCCGGGTCTACGGCGCGCCGCGCCCCGCGGAAGAGCTCTACGATCTGGCCCGCGACCCCTGCGAGCTGAACGATCTGGCCCGCGACCCGGCCTGGCGCGAGGTCCGGTTGGCCCTGATGGACCGGCTCTACCGCGAGCTGGCGCGGACGGGGGACGGACTTCTCTGCGCTGGCTCGGAATACCGGACCGACAGGGCGGTCCCCGGCGCCTTCTGGCACCGCGGCGGGAACGGCGGCTTCATTCTGACAAGAGAAAGGGACTGATCGCATGAAAAACATCGGACTTCTGGTGGCCGTGGAGATGGGCGCGGTCCGGCGGCGCTGCGGCGCGCCCGATCGCGAGCGCGTCTGCGGCGGCTTTCCCGTCCGGACCTACCGGCGGGACGGAGGCTGGCTCCACGTGCTCCACTGCGGCATGGGCGAGCTGGCCGCCGCGGCGGGGACCCAGGTCCTGATCGGAGAGCTGGGGGCCGAGCTGGTGGTCAACTTCGGCGTCGTCGGCGCGCTGACCGGAGCCGTCGCCGGCGCCGGGGCCTGCGTCGTCACCGGCGCGGTCCACTACGACTTCGACGCGTCCGGCCTCACCGGCGCGCCGGCCGGCCAGTACCCCGACCTCGACTCCCCCGTCATCCCGGCGGATCCGTCCCTCGTCGCGCTGGCGCGCCGGGTCTGTCCCGGGCTGACGCCCGTGCTGTGCGCCTCGGCGGACAAATTCGTGGACGGCGGCGAAGCCAAAGCCGCCCTGCGGGCCCGGACCTGCGCGGACATCTGCGAGATGGAGGCCGCCGCCGTGCTGCTCACCTGCCGCCGGAACGGCGTCCCCGCCCTGCTGCTCAAGACCGTCTCGGACGGACCGGAGGGCGGCGCAGAGGAGTTCGCCGCCCGCATGGAAAGCGCGGCGGACCTCTGTCTGGCCGCCGTCGAGGCCGTTCTGGCCGCACTGGAGCGGCCCATCCCGCCGGAAAGGACTCCCGAAGACGCATGAGCAAGATCCGACTGGACTCCGTTTGGAACATCCGCGATTTCGGCGGCATCCCCACGGTCTCCGGCGCGCGCATCCGCCGGGGCCGCTTCATCCGCAGCCGGACGCTGTACGGCGTCTCCGACCGGGACGCGCAGATCCTCTGCCGGGACTTCGGCCTGAAAACGGTCGTCGACCTGCGCACCGCACAGGAGATCGCAGAGCGGCCGGACCCGGCGCTGCCGGGCGTCGCGGTGATCCCGATCCCCCTGCTCAACGACAGCGTCCTCGGCGTCACCCACGACCGGGCCTCCGACCGGGCGGCCGCGCGTCTCTCCGAGCGCGCCCGCGCCGTTCCGGACATGGCGGTGCTCTACGAGCGGATCGTCACCCACGAGTTCGCCCTCCGCGGCCTGCGCGAGGTCTTCCGGACCATCTGCCGGGACGGCGAGACGGGAACGGTCCTGTGGCACTGCGCCGAGGGAAAGGACCGCTGCGGCATCGTTTCCGCGCTGTTCCTGTCCCTGCTGGGCGTCGGCCGCGACCGCATCACCGCGGACTATCTGCGTACCAACGTGGCCGCGCGCCCCGTCGCCGCCCGGGTCTATCAGGACGCTCTGGCAGAGACCCACGACCGTGGCTTCGCCCTTCGCCTTCGCAGTCTTCACGTGGCCGACCGGCGCTATCTGGCCGCGGCCTTCGCGGCCATCGACCGGCAGTACGGCGGCACGGACGCCTTCCTGCGGGACGCGCTCGGCGTCACCGACGCGCAGAAAGCCCGGCTGAGAGAGCTGTGCCTCGTCCCCGGGAACGGCTGATCCTGCGCCGCCCCCCCGAAAGGCAGCTCCCGTTTGCACGCATTGCACGCTGAACCGCCCCGCCGGGCATATCCCGGCGGGGCGGTTTCGCTGTCTTTCTGTTTACTTCGCCGTCTCGGTCACCGTGCTGGAGCGGGCCGAAACGAACTTCGACACCTGCGCGACAACGTAATAGCTGTACTTTGTCCCGCTTTCCACCGTCCGGTCCACGTAGGCCAGCGTCCGGCTGGTGCCGATCTTCTCGTATGCCCCGCCCGGTGCGGCGCGGTACACGTTGTACAGCGTCGCCCCCGGCGGCGTGCCGGTCGGCCGCGCGGTAAGACGCGGCGGCGTATCCACTCAGGAATCGAATGTGAAGCCGCCGTCCGTCCACTCCATCTTCTGCGGGAAACGCGCCTGTCCCTCGCCCACGGCGAGACAACGCCACGCCCCGTCCTCCTGCCTTTCCAGGATCACGCTCTTTTGCGCCAGGAGCATCCCGCCGTACTGTTCGGCATAGAACGTATACTCGGTCCGGATGGCTTCTCCGGACCAGACGGCCTGCTCGTCGGCGTCCGCCGGAGCGGCGGCGCAGACGAAGCCGCCCCACACGACGCTCCCGTCCAGCGTCTGGCTGACGATCCCGCTCCGCAGCACATGATACTCCGTCACCGCATAGGGGTTCCCCGGCGTCAGCGCCGCCAGATGCGCGCCGTACGCTTCGGCGAAGGCCGCGACCGCCTCTTCCGGCGTCAGTTCCGCCGCAAAAGACTGCCCGACGATCGCGTCCCTCTCGAGAAGGTCGAAGGCCGCGCGGAATTTCGCGAACACGAACGAGGGGCAGATCGCCCGGGCCGACCGCCAGAGCCGCGTCTCGCCGCCGCTCTCACAGCGGAGGAACTCCGGCTCGCCCGGCCAGACCGTCAGCGACGTTTCCCCGTCGGCCGAGGCAAGCTCCACCCGTTCGCCGTCCGGCGCGTCCGCCTCCTCCGCCGGGACCCAGTCGCAGCCGGCCACGGCGCGCGCGAAATACGCCGC
>JAEERN010000012.1 GCA_016285815.1 Clostridiales bacterium | reverse complement strand
TTCCAGGCCGGGATATAGGCCAGCAGCAGGCAGGCCTCGGTCCACAGCGTGGCCAGCTCCCGGGCACGGCGGATCTCCTCGGCCGAGGCCGTCCCGCCGTCCCGCAGCACGGCGTACCGCGCCAGATCGCCCATGGCGCAGTAGGAAGTCCACAGGCCGTCGTTGTCGGACTCGCAGGCGCGGAAGGTCTTGCGCTTCTCGTCCCAGCGCGATCCGGCCAGCGCGCCGCGCCGGCTCACGTACTTGCGGTTGATCTCGCTCATCAGAACGGCCTTCTGCTCCACGCTCATCTTCCGCAGCGCGATGTGGGACAGGCCTTTTTCCGTCAGGGCCCAGACGCCGTTGTCCCCGTCGCCGTCCACGGCGCGGACCGCGTTGTCCGCCAGATAGGCGCAGGCGCGATAGCACTGCACGCGGTCCAGCGGCTCGGCATTGTCGGGGTCCAGCCGCCACAGGCCCTCGTTCGTGCCGAACCACAGGATATTCCCGTCCCGGAACGAACAGGTCACGTCGCCCTCGGCGATATACGGCGGCAGAAGCGCCTTGTCCGCATCGGTCAGCGGCCGGACCGGCAGCGCGGCCAGCGCGGCCTCTTTTTCGGGGTTCTGTCCCAGAGCGTAGCACAGCGTCAGCCGCTGGAAGCTCTCGCGGACGTCGCAGGGGGCAAAGCAGACTTTTTTCATGGTCGTTTCCTTTCTCCAATCCCGCGCATGGCGCAGTTAATTTCCCATGGAAGAGGCACCGGGGGAGACGGCGCGGCGGGCTCACGTCAACAGCAGGATCACCACCGCCGCCGCGATCACCACCGCCGCCGCGGCCAGACAGCGCAGCAGCCGCGCCTTGGCGCGTTCGCTCTCGTCGGCGTCCCAGAACCAGCGGAAGCGGGCCCACGGGCCCCGGCCGCACAGCTCGTCGTAGAAATGCATCCGGGTGGAAAAGTCGCCCGCCGCCTCGTCCAGCGTGAACGTCCGCACGCCGCGCACCGGCCCGCCGGCGCACCGGAAGGATGCGCACGAGGTCTGGATCAGACGGATGCCGTCCACCTCGCCCTCGAAACAGTTGCCGTGGTCGTGTCCGGTGACCACGGCCAGCACGTCGCCCCGCTCGCGGAAGGCGTCGAACTCGCCGCCGTCGGACTCCAGCGCCGAAGGGTGATGTCCCAGGATCCCCGAGACGCCCTCCTTCAGCCGCCACCAAGTGCCGTTCCGGCCCCGGGCCGCCCCCGGATCCTTGGGCCCGCAGGGCTCGACCAGCTTGCTCAGCTCGGCCGACGGGATGTGCTGGAACACGATGGAAGGCACGGGCTTCCCGCCGTTCTCCGCGGCCAGCTCCGCGCTCTTGCGGCGGTACCAGTCGACGGTCTCGGGGGTGATCCATTCGTAGCACTCGTCGGCCTCCCGGTCATAGCCCGCCGTGTCGAACAGCCACAGGTTGAAGGCCGTCCGCTTTCCGTCCGACGACAGGATGGGCACGTTGTAGGTGTCGCACTCCAGCCCCGCTTCGCCGGGCTCCAGCCCGATACAGCCGGGATAGGCCCGGTACATCTCCGCCTGTTCCTCTTTGGTGACGCAGTTGCGGTCGTCGTGGTTGCCGTACAGCACGGCGAAGGGAAGCTTCCGCCGGACGAAGGGGCGCATCAGCTTCCGGATGGCCGTCTCCAGATTTTTCCGCTCGCGCGCCGCGTCGTAGACGTTGTCCCGAAAGCGTGAATCGCGCAGGTGGTTCCCCAGCACGTTGTCGCCGGTGAAGACCACCAGATCCGGCTTGATCCGGTCGCAGGCGCGCCGCAGCATCCAGAACATGGTGCGCCGGACGAACTGCATATCCTGCGCGTCGCTGACCTGAAGGATCGTGAATTTTCCGTCGTGGAACTGAAGCAAGGCCTTTGCGCTCCTCTCTCGCCGCCGGGCTCTCTCTCGCCGGCCGGCTCCCGGCCCGGCCGGGACGATTTCTTTCTGTTATTGTACCATTTGCGGGAAAGACCGTCAAGTGCTATTTTCCGCGCTGCCATCCAAGGCGGTTCCGGACAAAAGGAAAACGACCCGCGGGTCAGAGGGCAGCTTCCCCGCGGGTCGTTTCGTTCAAGTCTTCAGCCTTTCGGCTGACTGTATGGGATTGTCAGTGCTCAGTTGGCAAGGCTGCCGGACCGGTTGTTGAAGAAGTTGTCCAGAGCGGCCTGGATCTGATCGCTGTAGGTCTCGAGGGCCTGCTGAGGAGTCATCTGGTAGTAGGAGGTGCCGGAGATGACGCCTTCGTCGATCAGGTCGGAGATCTCGTCGGTGACCTTGAAGAGGCAGAGGGAGGTCTTCGCAAAGACGTAATCCTTCAGCATCTCTTTGTCTTCTTCGCTGTTGCAGCAGCCCTCGTCCAGGATGTCGAGGTAGTTCTCAGGATCGTTGACGACGAGCGCCCAGTTGTTCAGGATGTCGACGGTGCGGTCCAGATTGTCGTTGGTGGTCTGGATGACGATCAGGCTCAGCGTGTCCTTCGGGCTGACGTACTCAGTGCCTCTCGGGCCGAGGGGCATCGGAACGTTGCCGAACGGATGGTTGGACTGACGGATCTGGTCGGTATCCTGGTCGATGTGACCCATGGTGGACCAGTTGAAGGTGCCGACGCCGTCGGCGAACTCCTGACGGCAGACGCCGGAGGACTCGTCGTGACGGGTGTGAGTGCCGTAGTTCATGTCATACAGGAACTGCAGGGACTCGATGCCTTCGGGGGTGTTCATGGTGAAGACCCACTTGCCGGTCTCGTCCTGGCCGATGTAGTTGGCGCCGTTGGCGATGGCTTCGTTGCCCCACGCGGTGGCGCAGGTGCCCCAGACGTCGTTCAGACCGTCGCCGTCTTTGTCTTCGGTGGTCTTGACCGCGATGTCAAGGTACAGCTCCCAAGTCCACTTCTTGTCGCGAACGACCTGATACAGATCGTCCACGCCGCCGGCCTTGACCAGCTCGTGATTGAAGTTCACGAAGTAGCCGCTCTGGACCGGAACGTACTTGGAGGCCACGTCAAGGCCCCAGAAGTGCTCGAACACGTTGAAGCAGGTAGTGGTGACCTGATACCAACGG
>JAEERN010000084.1 GCA_016285815.1 Clostridiales bacterium | reverse complement strand
CGCCAGCGACTTGCCGGAGCCCGCCGGGCCGCTGATGAGATAGGCGTGAAGCGCCCGTCCGCCGCCGGCGGCCCGGATCGCCCGGATCACCGGGGCGTTTCCTGCCAGTTCCACGCGCGTCAGACCTTTTCGTAGCGCTCCACGTTGAGGACGAAGATCGTCGCGCCGCCGACGGTGACCTCCACCGGCGTGGAGGGGAACATCTTGAGTCCCACCTCGGACATGGAGGGCATGACCTGCTTGCGGCTGCGGGAGTACTTGTCGATGATGCGGATGACCGCGTTGACCTTGTCGTCCGGCACGCCGATGAGAACGGTCATGTTCCCGACCATCAGGAAGCCGCCCGTCGTAGACAGCTTGGTGACGAGATAGCCCTCTTTGGTCAGATTGTGGACCACCACGTGCGCGTCGTCATGGTTGATAATCGCCACGATCAGTTTCATTGTTTCCACCTGTCCTTTTTTGTTGGAGTTTTGGATATCCTCTCCGCCGCGCCCGGCTTCCGGACGCCGGCGGGATCTCAAACGTATTTTTTCGGCAGCATGCGCCCCGCCAGCAGCGGGTTCACCTCGAACCGGACGGGATCGCCCACCGAGCAGTCGATCCCCGTCACGTCGATCACCGTGTGCTGCATCCCCACGTGGCCCAGCACCCGGGCCGTTTTGCCCTTGACCGTGCAGGTCAGCTTCCGCCCGGTGAGCCAGCCCTTGACCTCGTGGCCCGCGCCGAGGAACGCGTCCCGGAACCGGTGCATATCGAAGGCCTTTTCGATGCAGAGCCCGTCGGAGTACCCCAGCGGCACCACCGCCGCCCGGACGCTGCGGCGGCACTTGTAGTCCGCGCTGTATCCGACGGTCTGGCCCTTCTGCAGCCAGTGGATCTCCACGATGTCCGCCTCGGCGTAGCCCGTGCGCTGCAGACCGAAATTGCCCCGCACCGGCACCCGTCCGGTAAAGGCCGACCCCACGCGCACCGCGTCCATGACGGTGTAGGGGTATTTCAACAGCGCCGACGAGTTGGCGCAGTGGCAGACGCCCGGGTCGAACCCCGCCGCGCGGACCTGCTCCACCACGCCGCGGAACGCGTCGTACTGGGCCCGCACGGCGCGCCCGCTCTCATACGCCCGGTTGAAATGGGTGTACATCCCGGTGACCCGCAGCGCGGGCAGATACCGGAACACGGCCAGCACCCGGTCGATCTCCGCCGGGATGAAGCCGTACCGCCCCATGCCCGTGTCGATCTCGACGTGACAGTCCAGCGTCGTCTGCGCGCGCTCGGCCACGCCGTTCATGACCACCGCCGTGTCGTAGGACCCCACCGTGGCCACGGCGTTGTACTCGATCATCTTTTCGATCTCTTCCGGGATCGCCGTAGAGCGCATCACCAGGATCTCTTCGTCGATAAAGCCTGAGTTCCGAAGCTGGATAAAGTCGTACGGCTCGGTCACGGCGAAGCGGGAGATCCCCTCGTCCCGCAGGATGTCCGCCATCTCCGTCAGCCCGAAGCCGTAGGCGTTGCCCTTGAGCACGCCGTAGACCGCGGCGCCACCGGCGCGCCGCCGCACCTGTTTGACGTTTTCGCGCACCTTCTGCCGCTCGACCACAAGGTATTTCGCCACGCTGCCGCTTCCTTTCTTCCGTTACGGTTCCCGCCGTCACCGGCCGGTGATCTTCCCCAGGACGTGACGCGCCTTTTTCGCCAGCGCGACGATCTTTTTCGCGCCGGGGCGGACCGTCAGCTCGAACTCGCCCAAAAACTCGGTGAACTCGCCGTTGAAGCCTTTTTTGAAGCGGTACAGCCCGTAGAGCGGGTTGTCCGGCGACGTGTCGCCGGAGACGCCGCGAAAGTCGTAGATCCGGCTTCCGGTCTCGACGGCCCAGCAGATCATCTTCCATTGGAGCAGATAGTTGGGCATCACGTTCCGGTGCGCGTTGGAGCTCGCGCCGTAGAGATACCAGACCTTGTCCCCGAAGTGGATGGCCAGCGTCCCCGCGATGGGCGCGCCCTCGTAGAACGCCATGTACAGCCGGGCGTCCTCGCCCAGGTGCTCCATCATGCTGCGGAAATAGGCCTCGTTCCGGACGATGAAGCGGTCCCGCTCGCCGGTCTCGTTCATGATGCGGCAAAAGTCGGGCAGCAGCTCCGGCCCGCAGACCTTCACCTCGACGCCCTTTCGCTCGGCCAGCCGCAGGTTATACCGGGTCTTGGACTCGAACGAGGCGAAGATCTCGTCCTCGCCGCGGCCGTTCAGGAAAAGCCGGAACACATACCGCGGCTGGATGGATTCAAAGTTCTTGTTCTCCGACGGCGGCGCGAAGCCCATCTGCAGAAGCGCCTCCCGCAGGGCCGTGTCCGACGAGGGAACGTCCGGGTCCAGCTTGAGACAGTAGGCCCGCTCCTCCGCGGCCACCTTTTTCGCCTCGGCGATCAGCTGGCCCAGCGTGTCGAGATCGCCCTCGTCCCACACGGGGCCGCGGGCGCCGTACATCAGGCTCCACGGCGTCATGGGGATCCGCCGCACCAGGATGCCGAAGCTGCCCTTCACCGCGCCGTCTTCCCCACGGCACAGGATGCCGACCCATTTCCAGCTGGATTTGTGCGCGCCCCAGGCGCGCGTCTGCATGAAGTGTCCCTTGGGATGCGCGCGGACGAACGCGTCGTACTCTTCGAATCGCTCCGGTGTCACTCTCTCCGTCATGTCTGCCAAAGTTCCTGCCTTTTTTCGTGATGGCGGCGTCAGCGCGCCGCGGGAAGCCGCATGATCACCGTGTTGCGGCCGTTGTCCGATTCCTGCGCCAGAGTGCCGCCGTTGAGGCTGACGTACTCCCGCGCCATGTTGAGCCGGGCCGCCAGCGCGGCGCCCGCCGCGCCCGCGTAGGCGTAGGGCGACTCTTCGTTCTCGACGGTATAGACCCAGTTCTGGCCGTCCTTTTCCAGCGTGATCTCCACCTCGGTCCCCGCCTGGGCGTAGAGCGAGGTGTTGGTGAACAGGATGTCCAGCGCCGCCCGGATGTGAGCGTAGTCCGCCGTGATGTAGGCCGGCGGATCCGGAAGCCGGGACCGGACGCGCAGCCGCGCCGCCGAAAACTCGGCGATCTTGGCGTTCAGCACCTCGTCCATGGCCGCCAGCAGATCCATGCGCTTCAGCACCGGCGCGTTGAGCATGGACTCGCTCAACAGCTCGCGCTGCATGTCGTCGGCCATCTCCAGGATGCTCCGCGCCTGGCCGGCCGCCTCCGGCGAGGCGCCGTCTCCCAGCATCTCGCACAGGGTGCCCAGCTGGGCCTTGATCTCGTCCACCGACTCGTAGACCTGCTGCATCCGCAGGCTGGCCTCCTGGATCTTGCGCTCGGCGGCCGCGTCCACCGACTCGTCATAGCGGCGCAGGTTGTCGGCCAGCCGCCGGATGTCGTCGTTCTTCGGAACGTCCGTCTCCGGCAGGCGCCCGCCCTGTTCGAACACGGACGTGAGCCGCGTCAGCGCGCCCACGTCGTTCACCAGCTTGCCGTACCGGCGGAACAGCAGCACCGCGACGACGCTGTCCACCACGAGGACGACCGCGGCGCTGATGCGGACGGCCTCCAGGCCCACCAGCACGTCGGCCAGCACGAAGAACAGCGCCGGAAGGGCGATGCCGAACACCATCAGAGCCGCGGCCCGGCGGCGGAAGCGCCGCAGGGGCGTGCTGACGGGGGCGACGGTGTCGTAAAGGTCCCGGACCAGCGCGTACGCCCGCCCGATGAGGCTGACCCGGAAGAACCCGCCGTTCTCATAGCGGATCCCGCAGTAGATCAGATAGGCCAGCGGCAGGACCGCGGCCGCGGTCAGGGCCCAGAACGCCGTCGTCTCGCCCCGGATCAGGAACCCGGCCAGCTTCCAGACCAGCACCGCGACGGCGGCCAGCTTGATCTCGGCGAAGATCCACGACCACCCGGCGGCCAGGCTCCGTTCGATCATCCGGCGGCGGGTGCGTGCGGTCAGCAGCACGGCCAGCGACGTCAGAAACAGGCCCGCCGCCACGAACAGCACCTGAGCGCCGTTTTTCAGCAGGAAGAACTCCGTCCGGCTGTAGGCATAGCCTCTCAAGCCGTACGCCGGCGGCTCTGCCGCCAGGATGATGGCCGCATCCGCGTAATAGCGGACGTCGTTGCCGCAGACGGCGGCCGCCGCGGCGGTGTAGGAATAGTCGAAGGTCTCGGTGACGCCCGAGGCCTTGTCGTTGCCCCGGAAGCTGGCGGACGAGTATTTCAGATAGTAGATATACGAGGGGCTGTTCATGTACTTCTCGTCAAAGGACGGGATGTCGAACACGGCGCCGTCGCTGCAGTAGACGCGGTTGGTGTCCAGCCCGTAGGCGAAGAACGCCACGTCGTCGTCATAGGGCAGCGTCAACGGCTCGTCCCCGGACACGGCGCGGTAGAGCGCGTCCATATACTCCCCCGTGGTCCGTCGGAACGAAGCCGTGCGCGTATAGTTGGCAACGCTGTCCGGGTTGTTCTTCAGCGCCGTTCCGTATCCGACCCCAACCGCCAGCAGCAGCGCGCCGGACAGATACGTCGTCAGCATGAAAAACAGCATCAGCGCCGTCAGCAGGATATTGACGATCCGTTTTGCCATCACACACCTCTGGGAAAAGGTTTTTCGTCGGAGCCGCGGTCCCACGGCTCCGACTCTATTATATCACACTTTTTTCCGCAGCAAAAGAGTTTCTTGTCTTCCGCGCAAAAAAACTTCCCCGCCGGGGACCCTCCCCCCTTCCCTTGCTGCGCGGCTTGTGCTATAATAGTACCGGAGCCGCGGCGCCCTGCCGCGAAAGCGAAAAAGGGGGAGCTTTTCATGCTGACTGTTTCCAACACCTCGGTGATGAATTTTGAAAACGCCATGCGCGGCGCGCGCAACCCCCTGTCCAGCTGGGCCAGGTCCGACAGCTATACCGACGAGACCGGCGCCTTCGTCTTCGGCGAGGCGGACCTTTCGCTGGCCCGCCGCCTCTGCCGGGCCGGCAGCGACCACCGCAAGTTCATCCGCCAGATCTTCGTCTCGGCAGACATCTGCGCCCCGCTCTACTGGTGGAAGGAGTTCGACACCTACAAGGTCGGCACCGTGGCCAACTCCACCAGCACCATGCACCGCATCCACGCCGCGCCCATCACCGCCGCGGACTTTTCGGCGGAGCGGCTGCTGCCCGAGTGCGTCCCCGCCTTCGAGCGGTACGTGGCCGTCATCGAGGACCTTCGCCTCCGCTTCGTCGAGACGAAGGACAAGGCCCTCTGGGACAGCATCATCCAGCTTCTGCCGTCCAGCTACAACCAGCTTCGCACGGTCACCATGAACTATGAGAACCTCGCCGGGATGTACCGCGCCCGCCGCAGCCACAAGCTGGCCGAATGGCACACGCTCTGCGCCTGGATCGAGACCCTGCCCTACGCGGCCGATCTCATCACCTTTTCCCCGGAGCAGGAGTGATCCCGCTTCTTTCCCCGCTCTTTTCCAAGTGGATATCCGATCTGCACAGAGTGCTGCTGGGAGTAGGAACAGCGCGTCAAGGACCGCCGGATGGGAGGTTGCCGGCGGGCGAAGGGGCCCCTCGCCCCACGATGCTGTTTTCGCAACCGCCTACGCAGAAGACGTGCCGGACCGGCGCGGCGCTTTGCCGCCGCCCCCGCCGTTTTGGGGCGCCCCGCGGAGTCATACCGGGCGCCAGCACCCCGTCGGATCGGACCGATACAACCTCCTCCCACAAAAAGGAGGATTTTTTATGTCCAAAAACCAGCTTTCCCCCCGGGACCGGTGGTTCCCCGCCGTCCGCCTCGCCACCGACGGCGTCCTCATCGCCGTCTACTTCGTCCTGAGCTATTACCTCCAGCATCTGGAGTTCTCAGGCGTCCGTCTGTCCTTCGTCGGACTCCCCCTGCTGCTCTGCGCGGTCCTGTTCGGCCCGCTGGACGCGGTGCTCGTCGCCTTTCTGGGCGAGTTCCTCGCCCAGATGGTCGCCTGGGGGTTCACGCCCACCACGCTGGTCTGGTGCGCGCCCGAGACGATCCGCGCGCTGCTGCTGGGGCTTGCCTGCACGATCTTCGCCGACCGCCTCACCGCCGACCGCCTGGGCCGGGGCAAGAGCCTTCCCCTCTACTTCGCCGTCGGGATCGCCGCGGCGCTGGTCACGTCCTGCGCCAACACCGCGGCGTATTACGTCGACTCCAAGCTCTACGGCTATTACACCTTCGAGCTCATCTTCGGCGTGCTCTGGATCCGCCTCGCGGCGGGGGCCGTCATCGCCGTTCTCATGGCCGGCGTGTCCGTTCCTCTCTTCGCCGCGCTGAACAAGGCCGGGGTCTTTTCCCGGCGGGGGCGCGGCCGGTGACCGCCGCCGAGCTCCGGCGGTTCTTCGCCGCCGCCCGCTCCCGCGGGTCCCGGCCCGGCCTGTCCCGGATCGCCGGGCTGCTGGCCCGGTGCGGCGACCCGCAGAAGACCCTCCGGTTCGTCCACGTCGCCGGCACCAACGGCAAGGGCAGCACCGCGGCCATGCTGTCGTCCATCCTGACCGCCGCCGGCCTGCGGACCGGGCGCTTCACCTCGCCCTGCGTCTTCGACTTTTTCGAACAGATCGCCGTGGACGGCGCGCCGGTCCCCCGGCGGACCCTGTCCGCCGCCGCGGAGACGCTGTCCGCCGCCGCGGCCTCCATGGACGACCCGCCCACGGAATTCGAGCTGCTGACCGCCGCGGCGCTGCTCTGCTTCGCCCGGGAGGGCTGCGATCTCGCCGTCCTCGAGGCGGGCCTCGGCGGCGCGGAGGACGCCACCAACGTCATCCCCGCGCCGGAGGTCGCGGTGTTCACCCGCGTCGGGCTGGACCACACCGCCCTGCTGGGGGACTCCGTCGAGCAGATCGCCCGGGCCAAAAGCGGCATCCTGAAACCCGGCTGTTCCGCCGTCTGCTGGCCCGGCGGCGCCGCGGAGGCCGTGTTCTCCCGGGCCGCCGCGGAAAAGGGTGTTCCGCTGACCGCGGCCGACTTTTCCTCGCTGGTCTCCCGCCGGGCCGACCTGTCCGGCCAGCGGTTCGATCTGGGCCCGCGAAAAGACCTGTTCCTGCCTCTTTTGGGCGAGCACCAGCTCGGCAACGCCGCCGTGGCCGCGG
>JAEERN010000011.1 GCA_016285815.1 Clostridiales bacterium | reverse complement strand
CGTCCCGGTTTGTTCTCTCTGACTGGTCTGCATGGTGTCCCTTGTCCTCCGGCCGGCGTCAGCCTTCGCCCTGTCCGAGCGTCAGATTGTCGATGCCGTTCCGCGTGAATTCCGCCATATATTCGTCGATGCGGGCGTTCAGCAGCTCGTTGTCCGCGCCGTCCACGTCCCGGTCGCGCAGGTCCCTGCGCGCCAGCTCCTCGGCGAGGATCCCGTAAAAAACGCTGTCCTCATAGTCCAGGATGGCCTCGTGGATCCCGCCGTCCACATACTGCGCCGACGGCTCGCAGCCGTTTTCGCACAGAAGGTCCAGCCCCGCCGCGCCGCAGTGGGCGAACACGATGCGCTGCACCCGGTCGTACTCCGGGATGCGGTCCCCCTCCCGGGCCGAGTTCAGGACCCAGTTGCCCGAATAGACGAGGTCCAGCAGCAGCCGGAAATCTCTCTCGTTGATCTGAAATATCATAGTCTTCGATCCCGTCGATCCTCTTGGGCCAGCGGCCCTCACATGTCGCGCATCAGCGCGCAGACCTTGCCCAGGATGCGGCATCCGCTACCGTCGATGGGCTCGTACTTCGGGTTCTCCGGCATGAGCCGGACGCCCGCCTTATCGATGCGGAGCCGCTTCACCGTGGCTTCGTCCTCCAGCAGCGCCACCACGATGGCGCCGCTCTCCGCCGTCTCCTGCCGGCGGACCACCACGATGTCGCCGTCCAGGATCCCGGCGTTGACCATGGAGTCGCCGGACACCCGAAGGCCGAAATACTCGCCGCCGGGGCGGGCGTCGTAATAGACGCAGCCCTGCTCCTCTTCGAACGCGTAGACCGGCTTGCCCGCCGTGACCCGGCCCAGGATCGGCACCTTGATTCGGCGGCGCGTGTCGGCCAGCGTGATGGTCCGCATCTTGCGGACGTCCATGCTGATCAGACCCTGCTCCTGAAGCTTTTTCAGATAGCCGTGCACCGAAGACGGCGATTTCAGACCGACGCCGGCGCAGATCTCGCGGACGGACGGCGGCACGCCGTGTCCGTCGATGTAGGCGGCCACGAACTCATAGATCCGGCCGAGCCTGCCTTCCAGTTTTTCCGCCAAGTCCGGTCACCTCCCCGAAAACGGATCGCAGCCGGGGCCCTTCCGGGCATACCGACTTAGAATAATTATAACAGATAAACATTCGTTTGTAAAGGGCCAATGTTCCCGTCCTCTTCCTCTTTACGGAAGCTCTTTCCGGCGCGCCGCGCGCGCCTCGCCCCGGCGCAGGACGATCAGCCCCGCGCCGCAGATCGCAGGGAACGCCGCCGCGAACAGAACGGCGGCCCGCAGGCCCAGCTGTTCCGTGGTAAGGCCCAGCCCGGCGGCCAGCGCGGCCGCCCGCTCTCCGCCCAGCACCGCGTCGGCGATGCGGCCCATGGCCCAGTTGCCCACCGAGCCGCCCAGATCTCCCGAACAGGACAGCACGGCGAACATCCACGCGCCGCCGGCGGGAAAGCGGTCTCCGGCCAGCGTCAGCGTGCCCGGCCAGAGCATGCTGGCCGCCAGCCCCGTCAGCATGCAGGCCGCCAGCGAGAGGGCGTTCCACGGCGAAAAGGCCACCGTCAGATAGCAGACCACGCCCAGCCCGCAGCAGACCGTCATGAACCGGTGCAGGTCCAGCCGCCCGGCCAGCATCCCGTACCCCGCGCGACCCAGCCCCAGCATGGCGCCGAAGCCCGCCATGCCGACGACGTCGCCCCAGACCTTCGGCAGCCCAAGGCTCCGCTCCATGAAGGAAGAGGACCACTGGGACATGCACAGCTCCGTGGCGGCGCCGGTGACGATGGTCAGCACCAGCAGCAGAAAGGCGGGGCGCTTCCACAGCTCCCGCGGACGCATCCGCTCCATGCCCTCGGGCACCGGGTCCCCCAGCGGGCACCGCAGGAACATCAGTCCGGCGACCAGCGGCACCGCCGCCCAGCACAGGGCGATCCAGCGCCAGTTCTCCGCCCCGAAGACGGCGAGGGCCAGCGTGGTCAGCACCACCACCGCCACTTGGCCCAGCGCGTAACAGGCGTGCAGCAGGCTCATGGCGCGCTTGCGGCGCTGGGGGCTGCCCCCGTCCGGCACCGCGTTGACGATGGGGCTGGCGGTGACGTCGATGATGGCCCCGGCCATGGCGAACACCACCGTGGCCAGCAGGAACCCGACGTACTCCCGCCCCGGGAAGACGCTCGGCGACAGCGCGAACAGCACGAAGCCCAGCGCCGCGGTCAGCGGCGCGCCCACTGCCAGCGGGCGAAAGCCGTAGCGGTCACAGAAGCGGGCGAAGATCACGTCGCTCAGCACTTGGGCGATGAAATTCACCGCCACCAGAACGCCCAGCTGGGTATAGGAAAAGCCGTAAAGCTGCCGAAGGGGGATGAACAGCACGGGCACCAGATTGATGACCGACGCCTGGGCAAAACTGGCGATATAGCTGGCCGCCACCGTCGCTCTCCAGCGCGGTCCGGTCCCGGTCATACGCCTCAGCTCCTTTCGCGGAACGCATTGAAAAATTCATTGTAACAGTATACCCGAATCCGCCCCGGATTTCAAGAGCTTTTTCCCCGCGGCCTCCCGCCGGGCCCCTTTTCGCCGGAGAAAAGGGGCCCGGCGCCGCAAAAAGGGCTTGACAAAAAGCGCCCTTTGGGCTATCCTTAACCTAGTGTGGAGCGGACTGCTCCGACAAGCGTTTTCGCATCAAATACGGAGGTGATTCACCCAATGATCAAACTCGGCGTCAACACGGTCCTCTACAAGCCCTTCACCCTGAGAGAGGCGGTCGAAAACCTGTCCAAGATCGGCTACGACGGCTTTGAGATCTCGGCCATCAAGGGCATGTGCGAGCATCTCGACCTGGAGCACTGGAAAGATCAGGTCAGCGAGATCCGCGAGCTCTGTGAAGAGTTCCACATGGAGATCCTGGCCTCTGAAGTCGCGTCCACCGACCCCGAGCGTCTGCGCCTCGCCTTTGAGGCCGCCGCCGGCATCGGCATCCCCGTCATCAACATCGGCCCCACCGGCCGCAGCAACGAGCCCGGCGATCTGGAGGCCTGCATCGCGCACATGAAGACTCTTGCCGAGCTGGCCGAGAGCTACGGCGTCACCCTCTGCACCAAGGCCCACGTGGGCGCTTCGGTCTACAACACCGAGACCACGCTGAAGCTCATCGAGGGCTTCCAGAACCCGTATTTCGGCATCGACATGGACCCCAGCCACATCTTCCGCGCCGGAGAAGAGCCGGAAAAGGCGCTGGCCTCCGTGCTGCCCGCCATGAAGCACATCCACATCCGGGACTGCCCCCACCGGCTGCAGAACCCGGGAACGCCCTTCCAGCAGATCTGCGGCACCGGCCTCATCAACCTGTCCGGCTATGTGGACGCCATGGTGGACCAGGGCTATTCCGGCCCCGTGGACCTGGAGGTCATCGGGCCCGAGCTCTCGCTGGCGGACTGCAACACCGTCGCCGCGGAGACCTACGGTTATCTGAACGCTCTGCTGCGCGCCAGAGGCGCGCGGGACATCAAACAATGATTACAGGAGACTGAACCCATGAAAAAGAAACCGAACCTCCTCTTCTTCGGCATCGACTCCTGCCGGTCGCTGAACCTCAGCCTCTGCGGCTATTACCGCCAGACCACGCCCCACATCTCCCGCATGGCGGAGGACGGCGTGAACTTCGTCAGCTGCTTCTCCCCCAGCATCCCGACCCCTCCGGGCTACAGCTCCATGCTGTCCGGCCGCGACTGCTTCGGCACCGGCGTGGTCACGCTGCGCGACGTGCCCCGGGTGCCGGAGGGCATCTCCCTGCAGTACGTTCTGGGCGAGGCGGGCTATAACACCACCGCCATCGGCTTCGGCGACGGAAGCTGGACCCACGGGTTCCAGAAATACATCGACTATTCCGGCTGGGGCCCGGACCGCGCCGACGGCCGTTCCCACAAGGCCGAGAACCTGAACGACGTGGCCATCCCCGAGCTGAAGCGGCTGGCCGCCGAGGACAAGCCCTTCTTCCTCTTCCTGCGGCACATGGACCCCCATTCGCCCTATCTGCCGCCGTTCCCCTTCGACCGGATGTTCCACAGCGGCGACGAGTGCGACCCCGACAACCACTCGCTGGACGACCTCTATGCGTTCAAGCCTTTCCGCGACTATTTCCGCGAGTGGTTCCCCGCCGGCTGCACCGACGCGGAGTACATCAACGCCCAGTACGACGGCGCCATCGCCTATATGGACGCCTGCATCCAGCGCATCTTCACCACGCTGGAGGAGCTGGGCATCGAGGACGAAACGCTGATCGTGCTGACCTCGGACCACGGCGAGACTCTGGACGAGCACCAGTGCTATTACGACCACCACGGCCTTTACGAGGGCACGCTGCACGTGCCGCTGGTCTTCAAGCTGCCGGGCGTCGTCCCCGCGGGGCTCGAGTCCGACGAGATCGTCCAGCAGAAGGACATCATGCCCACCATCCTGGAGATCCTCGGCATCAAGACCAGGCTGAAGTTCGACGGGCGCTCTCTGGTCCCCCTGTGGACCGGCGGCGAGCGCGAATCCGAGCCCGAGATGTACATCACCGAGGCCACCTGGATGCGCAAGCACGGCTGGCGCACCCCCGAATGGAAGCTCATCGTCAGCCTCGAGCCGGACTTCCACTACAAACCCGGGGTCGAGCTGTACAACCTGATCAAGGACCCGCTGGAGCTGAACAACGTGGCCGACAAGGAGCCGGGCGTTGTCAAGCTGCTGACCAAGCGCATGGAAAAGCACATCGCCGAGCGCAAGAGACACTATCACCGCGAGAACCCCATGGTCGAGGCCGCCGCTTACTGGAACGGCATGGGCCGTCCCTT
>JAEERN010000083.1 GCA_016285815.1 Clostridiales bacterium | reverse complement strand
TTGGTCTGGGTCTCGAACAGCTCGTTTTCGAAGCTCGCCGTCCAGGTGCCGACGCCGGCCGCCTCACAGGTGGGCTCCGTCGTCAATGCGTAAGTCGCGGTCACGGTCTCGGTCAGGACGTGGGTCTCGTCGTTGCCGCAGACCGCCGTCGCCGTCACAGTCCAGCCGTCTTCGGTCTCCGTCCACTCGTAGGCGGGCGTGCCCCAGTCGTGGCCCGCGCCCGCGATGTCCCACGCTTCGCTGTCGGCTCTGTTGAGCTCGTCGTTGCGCTCTTTGACTTCCACCGTGATCCCGGTGTCCTCACAGGCGGCGGTGAACAGGAACGTGTAGATCGTCTCGCCGGTCTCGACAGGCGCCTTCAGCGCATAGGCCAGCTTGACGGTGCCTTCGCCGTCGTCCTTGCAGGAGTACTTGAGGTTCGCGGTGTCGGCCAGTCCGACGAAGGTCAGCTTGGCCGGGTCGTAGGTGATCTCGACCAGCCCGTTGGTCACGGCCGCGTCCTCGGTGTAGACGACGCTGACCGCCTTGGTCCCGGCCGTCTCGCCGTCCGATTCGGACACGTCGATGAGCTGGATCGTCTCGCCGGTCCGGATGCGGACCGGGGAAACGGTGGCCGCGTTCAGGGCGCCGGCGGCGTTGGCCGTCTCGGTCCCGACCGCTTTGCTCTGTCCGGCGGCAGCCGCGAGGCGGGCCATGACCTCTTCGGTCATCAGTTCGTCGCGGGTGGCCAGAGGCTTCAGATCCTCCAGCGACACGATCTCCTCGCCGGCCGAGGCGGGCGCCACGGCGCCGTCGACGTACAGACCGGCGGCGGGCCAGACGCCCTCGCCGAAGTCGCCGGCGTGGTAGAGCGTTCTGCTGGCGGCGGTGTTGGCGTTGGCAAGGATGATCAGCTCGGCGACGCTGCCGGTCTGACGGGTCCAGTAGAGGTTCGTGCCGTCATAGTAGAGCGAGTTGTACTCCAGTCCGGCGGTGATGCCGGTGTCGTAGACCAGCGTCGGCGTGTCGAACGTGATGCCGTTGGTGCTGCTGTAGCTCTGCGTGGTCTGCCAGATCTTGCCGGTCTCGTCCAGGAAGTAATAGCCGGCAGAAGTCGTGCCGCGGTTCCGGATGCAGATCGCCACCGCATAGGCGTCGCCGACGCTGGTGGTGCTGAGGTCCAGCAGACCGTAGGGGAAGCCGCAGAAGGTGCCCAGCTCCTCGTCCTCCTCCGGCTCGAGGTTGCCGAAGATGATGTACTTGGCAAAGGCGTACACGTAATACCCGCTTCCGAAGCTGGAGCCGGCGGGCGCCATGCCGAAGGGCACGACGAAGTTCTCGCCGAGATCCGTCAGCGCATAGGAAGTGCGGTCGACCGTGTAGATGTGAGACGTGCTCAGGTCGTTGGTGGCGGCGTACAGCGCGGTGGTGCTCGCCATCATGGCGCTCGTCAGGTAAGTGTCCCCGCCGTCGTCGTGGCGCTTGGTCCAGGTGGGAAGCCCGCTGGCGTTGAAGGTGGAGAAGAAAACCTTGCCCTCTTCGTCCCAGATGATGGCGCTCAGTTCTTTGTTGATGGCCTCGACGGTGACTTCGCACTCGCCGAACTTGGTGCTGTCGGCGGCAGAGGTCGCGCGGATCGTCGCGGTGCCCTTGCCGGTGGCGACCACGTGGCCGTTCTGGTCCACCGCGGCGACGCTCTCGTTGCTGGAGGACCAGGTCACCGTGCGGTCTTCAGCCGTCAGCGGCGTGACCTTGGCCACCAGATCCGCCTCGTTGCCCTTGTAGAGGGAGAGGGTGGCGGGCGTGACCGTCACACCGTCGACGCTGTACGGATCCACTTCGTAGGAGATGGTGGTCTTGACGTACAGGTAGACGCTGTTGGTCGCGGTGTTCAGGCTGAAGGTGTTGTCGGCGTAGCGGAGGTACCGCGTGCCGCTGGCCAAGCGGCTGTTGGTGCCGTCATACGTCCAGTTGCGGTTGTTCGGTGCCGTGCCGATGGTCAGCGCGTTTCTGTTGCTGCGGCCCATGTACCAGGTCTTCGTCCCGTTGACGTTGGTCAGGGTGATGCCGCTGCCGGCCGTCCAGATCCCGGTCGCGGCGGCGTCGGCCGCCTCGATATAGGGCTTGCTGCCGGTGTCGGCGGTGCCCGCCTTGACGTTGGGATTGTAAACGAGGACGTTCGCCGTCGTGGCGTTGACGTTCGTGGGCGGCGTATAGGCCAGTCCGTGGCCGGAGCCCGCCGTGTTGCGGTCCACGATCAGATATTCGTCACCGGCGGTCAGGGTGTCGGTCAGGACGTAGACCGTCTTTTCGATATGGCTGTTGTCGTTGACCTTGACGGCCTTGGCCACCTCGTTGCCGGCGTAGTCCGCGGCGAAGACCGCGACGTACCCGTTGGCGTTGGCGATGGCCTCGGCGGCGTCGAAGCTGATGGTATAGCTGTCGGTGCCCGGAGCGGCCTCGGCGTACTTGACCGTGCCGTCCAGCGACAGGACCGCCACATAGGCCAGGTTCAGGTTGTCGCTGGCGGTGACGGAGATCTCATTGCCGGACAGAGAGGCTTCGGTGATCGTCGGGGCGACGTTGTCGACGGTGAAGTCATAGCCGACGAAGGCGCCGCGGCCCAGCAGGTTGCTCATCAGCAGGGCGCGGAAGCCGCTGTCGCCCAGAACCCCGGCGTCGGCCGCCGTCATGTCGTCGGACGCCAGCATGCCGTAGTATTCGGGGATGGCGTAATAGCCGATGCGGAAGACGTCGCCGTCGGCCAGGCCGAAGCTGGCGCCGGTCTTGTTCACGGAATAGAACCTTGTGGCGGTGTTCTGCCAAGTGGCCTGATTGGTGTAATACCACTGGCCGACAACGTCGTTCCCGGTCACCGAGGCGCTCAGGATGCCGGTGACGTCGCCGCCGACCTTGTCCAGCCGCGTCACGGCGAAGCCCGTGGTACCGGCGGAGCGGATCAGGTTGTAAGCGATGCGCTCAAAGCTGTTGCCGCTGTTGAAGGCGAGACGGTCGGCCGGGAAGACCTCTTCCACCATATAGGGGTTGCCGGCGAATTTCGCTTCCGTGCCGGCGTACCGGACCGTCATATAATTGGTGTTGGTATAGGTGCTGTAGGGGATCTTGTCGGTGCCGTAGAGCGTGTCGATGTAAGACGTGTTGTCGAACATGGACGGGTCGGTCCAGCTGCCGTAGAAGCCCAGCAGCGGGATGCTGTGCTCGTGCGCCAGACTCTCGTTCTCGTCGGTAACGGTCTCACAGGTTGCGTAGGTGAAGCCTTCGATGTAGGCGCCGGAGGTGAAGAGCGCGTCCAGCGCTTCCTTCGTCTCGCCGGTCAACGCGATCGTCACGTCGACGCGGCGGCTGGAATTGGCCGGAACGACGCCGTCCTCGACGATGCCTTCCGCCTGGATGGCCTGCAGCAGCAGATACGCGTCGTACGAGGAGATGCCCTCGGCCTCGTCCATCTCGCCGGCGTCGAGGTCCAGCGCCGTGCCGTCGACGGTGCCCGTCAGATAGTCCAGCAGGGCCTGGACGTCGTCCTCGTCGGTGTCGCCGTCCTGATCGACGTCGTGATGCAGCGTGCTCTCCTTCTGCTCCCACCGATAGGTCACGTCGGCGTCCAGAAGGATCGTGGACCGATCCATGAAGAGCTCCGGACCGTAGCCTTCAAAGGCGTACTGGTAGAGGGCCTGCGTGAAGATGTCCGTGCTCAGCTCATAGGTCAGATCGGTGTCGCAGACGTTGTAGATGGTGAAGGAATAGGTGTAGACGCCTTCTCTGGCCGGATCGTCGCCGAATTCGACCTTGACCTTGCCGTCCGCGTCCGCCTTGGTGGCGGTGGTCAGACCGGCGTTGCTCACCATGACGACGGAGGGCGCCGTGATCGCCTTGCTGACGTCGGCCAGGCCGGCGCCCTGCTGGAGGATCGAAACGTAAGCGTCGTCGCTGATCATGGGCGTGGCGGTGGACATCAGCAGGCTCTGCATGACCGCACGCGTGCTGTAGCCCTCGATGGAGAGCCCGGTCTCCCGCAGATACTGCCCGACGATGGCGGACAGGCCCGTGATGTGCGGCGCCGCCATGGAGGTGCCGGACATCATCTCATACTGGTCCGAGCCGCCGGCCGTGCCGCTGGAGGTCTTGTTCGTTCCGAAGACGGAATAGATGTCGCCGCCGGGGGCCGTGATCTCGGGCTTCATCAGCAGAGAGCCCGGAACGCCCCAGGAGCTGAAGCTGGCCACCTCCGCGTCCTCGCGGGCGGAGACCAGACCGTGCTCGATCGTGTCGGTCACGGTGATCGAGCCGGTGTAATAGGTGACGCCGCCGGCCTCGGCGCTGGTGCCGTTTTCCTTGATGAAGTTGGCGTCGACCAGCGTGATGCTGGCCATGGGGGCCGTGCCGGTATAGTCGGTCAGGTCCATGGCGATGGTGCCGACGTCGTTGTTGGCGATCAGGATCGCTTTCGGGCTGTACGACGTGGCGTTGTTGCCCTTCTCCACGAAGCTGAGCTCGCCGCGGTTGACGATGACGACCTTGCCGCTGAGGCTGACCGCGCCGTTCACCGCGCTGTAGTCCGAGGCAGTGCCCTTGGCGTCGATGTAGACGAAGTCATAGGTGCCGGGGATTGAGGCGAACAGCCCGCGGCTGGTCTGCTCGACGGGGGTCTCGGTGTAGAAGATGCTGCGGCCGCCGACTTTCAGCGGAGCGCCGGTCGCGCCGATGTTCTCCGCCGCCGCGACGCCGAGGCTGTTGATGAAGCTGCCGGGGCTGCCGCCGGTGTGCATGCCGACGTCGTCGATGTACAGGTCGGTGTTCAGGGCTTCCGTGAAGGCGCCGCTGTTGCCGGCCGAAATGCTGAGCACCATGCCGATGTCTTCGCTGGTGGCAAGGTTGTTCAGCAGGGTCTGATAGCTGTTCGCAAAGGTCCAGCCGGGCGCGCCGGAACCCAGAGACAGGTTCGCCGCGTCGCACTTCAGGGCGACGGCGTCCTCGATGGCGGCGAAATAGTCGGAATCATAGGCGCCGCCGGAAGCGCCGAAGACCTTCATGATGAGCAGCTGGGCGTCCGGCGCCATGCCGACGGCATGGACCGAGTCGATCGCCTCGACATAGCTGCTGCCGCTCTTGATGAAGCGGTTGGCCGCGGCGATGCCCGCCACGTGCGAGCCGTGCTCGCCTTCGGTGTCGTTCAGATGGTTGACCGTGGTGTTCCCGTCCACGTAGTTGTAAGCGTACGGGATCTTGGCGTTGAGATAGGTGCCGCTGCCGTTCAGGCCGCCGGGGATGTCGCCCGCGGTCATCAGCGCCGGCGCGTTCTCAAGCTGGCTGATGGCATAGCTGAACGCGTCCGCGTCGAAGGACTGGTGCGTCGTGTCCAGACCGGTGTCGATGATGGCGATGCGGCTGCCCGCGCCGGTGTACCCGCCGGCCCAGGCCGCCTGCGCGCCCACCATGCCGACGCTGGTGTTGGCCGTCTTGATCTCGTCCGCCTGAGGCTCGTACCGGCTCTCAAGCTCAACGGACTTGACCCCGGGGATCGTGCCGATCTTGACGATCTCCTTGTATTTCACGTTGGCGGAAATGGCGTTGACCAGCAGAGTCAGGTTCCACTTCACGTCCAGCGTATGCCCCAAAGCCTTTTCAGCGCTCGCCGTGACGGCCGCCTGCTGCCGTTTCAGGCTGTCGCGATAGGCGATGGCGCCGCTGTCGGTGGCAACGCTCTGGGCGGAATAGCCCGCGTCCAGCGTCGCCTTCTTGTCCAGGAAGATGGACACGCGGACGGTGTCGTCGGGATCGATCTTGATCTCCCCGGCCTCCTCCGCCGTATCCTCGCCCGTGCCCAGCTTTTTCACCTTGAGGGTGCTGGGATCGAGGTCTTCCATCTCCAGTTCTCTGCCCGTCGTCCGCGCCGAAGCGCCGCCGACCGCAAAGCCGGCGGCCGGAAGCAGGGACACTGTCATCACGGTGGCTAGCAGCAGAGAAAGGATCCGTCTCCACGTTCTGTTCATCTTGCGACTCTCCTTCTACAGCGGACCGCGCCGCCAAAAGCCTTGCCGACGGCGGTTTCCCGCTGGATTTCCACAGGGAGACGCGCCCCTGTCGGGCACATTTCCCCCAGTGTGAATATACTTATGGTTTATTATACAGCGTATCGATTCATTTCGCAAGATACTTCTCAAAAATTTTTCGCTTTTTGGGGGCGGCCGCCGGTCCCGCCGGGGCTTTCTCCGCTCTGCCCCCAACCGGTCCCGGGGGTGTATTTTTAAAAACACGCCGTGCCCGCCGCCGCTCTCCGCCCGCGGCCCCCGTTTCGCTCTTTATCATTATAATAACGCGCCCGCGCGCGCCGGAAGTCCCGGCCCCGCACGGGCGTCTCTCGAACCGTTTTCGCTTTTTCCGCGCCGTCACGCGTCCGCGGACGGGTCCCGCTCCCGGGTCAGATCCCGCACCCAGCGGTATTTCCGGAAGCGCGCCATCACCCACGGGAGCTTGCCGACCTCGTCCAGACAGGTGCAGGCGTAAACGGCGTACACGTGCCAGCGGAACACGAAGGCCCCCAGCAGCGCCAGCGGGATCGCGATCCCCCACATGCAGACCGCCAGACTGTACATGTCGAACATGGTGTCGCCGCCCCCGTCCAGCACGCCGTTGACCGTGACCGTGTTGACGCACCGGCCCACCATGTAGACCGCCATGATGACCATCATGCCGGTGAGGTTCCCGCGGGCCGCGTCCGTCAGAAGGACCAGACGGACCACCAGCGGCGTCAGGGCCAGCACGACGGCCATGGAGGCGAAGCCCGTCCACCACGACAGGTTCTTCAGCTTGATCCCGTACCGTCTGCCCTTTTCCAGCCGTCCCGCGCCCAGCTCGTTGCCCACGAGGATCCCGGCCGCGCTGCCGATGCCGTTGCAGGCGCAGCAGATCAGGTCGCGCACCACCGAGGCCACCGAGTTGGCGGCCGCCTCGTCGCCGCCCATGTGGCCGACGATGGCCGTATACGAGGTGAAGCCGACGCCCCACAGCAAAAACGCCCCCATGAGCGGCAGATACTGCCGACGGAAATCCGCGGAAAGCTCCTTTCGGATCCGCAGGAACCGCCGCCACATGGGACGGACGTAGGTCCGGCCCGCCGAGACGCCGAGACACAGCGCCAGCTCGGCCACCCGGGACAGGGTGGTGGCCAGAGCGGCCCCGCGGGACTCCATCCGCGGCAGGCCGAACAGGCCGAAGATGAGGACCGCGTTCAGCGCGATGTTCAGGACCACCGCACCCGTGCTGATCAGCACGCTGGCGCGCACGTGGTCCGCCACCTTCATGGCCGTCAGATAGCACTGGGAGATCCCCGACAGGAGATAGGACCATCCGGCGATGCGCAGATAATCGGCCCCGATCCGGATCAGCGTCTCGTCGTGGGTGAAGGCGTGCATCAACAGGCCCGGGATCAGCTCGCAGGCCGCGAAGAACAGCAGCGACACCGCGCCGCAGAAGCGCAGCATGAGGTTGAACAGCTCCCGCATGGTGCGCAGGTCCTTTTTGCCGTAATACTGCGCGCCGAGGATGGCGCCGGCCGCAGTGAACGAGCCGACCAGCATGTTCTGGACGAACTGGATCTGGGTGGCCAGCGAGACCGCCGTCATCTCCTCCTGGGTCACGCGGCCCAGCATCAGCGCGTCTCCCGCCGCCACCGAGGCCAGCATCAGGCTCTGGAAGGCGATGGGCAGCGCCATCGTGAACAACCGCCGGTAAAACGTCTTGTCGTCAGCGGACAATGCCATGTGCGTTCCGTTCCTTCTCTGGATCTGCGCGTCTCCCCTTCCCTCCGGGGGAAAGGGCGGACGCGCAATTTATTATAGCAGAAACCGCCCGGCAGTTCAAGCGTCTTTTCGCTCCGCCCCGCGGCCCGCGCGCGGGGGCCTCCCGCCGCCCTTTTCCGCGCGGCCGGCCGGGGCGGGACGGGCGTTTTCGCTCCCGGTTGCCGCCGATTCGCGTCTGCGTGCGCAAAAAAGCTTGTTCCGTGCTAAAACCGGACAATCCAGAGCATGGAAATCCCCCGGGATCTGTGGTTAAATAGTATCGTCCCCATGGGACGCGGCGCAGGGCCGCGCTTCCCCTTGCGGCGCCGCGGGCGCGGTGCTATAATAATGATAATAAAGGTAAGATCCGTTTCGGAGGCAAGCCGTATGCCAGAACCGCTCTTTCCGGAGGACCGCTCCGCGCTCCCCTTCACCGTCGACGCGGCCCGGGCGTCCACCCTGGCCGACGTGGAAAGCGAGCGAAAAGCCATCCACGAGGCCGTCGAGATCAAGTACTTCGTCGAGGGGACCTCGACGCTGATCGTGGGCTGCCGGACCGTTCCCGTCCGAAAGGGCGACGTGGTCGTGATCAACCCCTATGAGTTCCACGCCACCGTCGACACCGGGGCGGACACCGGGAAATACCATCTGCTCATGGTCCCGCTGGACTTTCTCGAGGGGCTCGGCATCGACGGACTGGCCCTGCGGGGCCCGCTTCTGGCCGAGCGGCGCTCGTTCCCGACGCTGTTCCGGGACGACCGGGCGCTGGGCGGCGTCATGGAGCGGATCGCGGAAGAGTATACGGCCCGGGCGCCGGGGCACGCCGTCGTGCTCCAGGGCCTCGTCGTCGAGCTGTTCGGACTTCTGCTGCGCGCGGGGCTCACCGGCGGCGCGCCGGAGACCGCCAGCGGGACGCTGCGGTTCTACCGCGCCGTGGAGCCGGCGCTTCGCTATATCCGCGACCACTACGCCGAGCCCGTCTCGGTGGACGGGCTGGCCGGTCTCTGCCGGATCAGCAAGCCCTATTTCTGCCGCGTCTTCCGGGCCGTCACCGGGAAGACGGCGACGGAGTATCTGCGGGATTACCGCCTGAACGTGGCGGACACGCTGCTGGGCAACACGGACCTCAGCGTCGCCCAGACGGCGGCGCGCTGCGGCTTTTCCGACGAAAACTATTTCTGCCGCCGTTACCGGAAGACCTTCGGGCTGTCGCCCGGAAAGCGCCGGCGCGGGCCGGGGGCCGGCCCGGCGCCGGACGGCTCCGGCGGACAAAGGGGGAGATCGCTTTGATCATCGACATCCACAACCACGCGGACTATCACGGCTTCGGCGTCGAGCGCATGCTGGCGAACATGGACGCCTGCGGCGTCGACGTCACCTGTCTGCTCTCGTGGGAGGCGCCCGTCACCGAATACGATCCATCCACGAAATTCGCCTTCTCGCCGACCTCGGACATGCCCGTGCCCTTCGAGCGCTGCGTCGCCTATCGGGACAAGGCGCCGGACCGCTTTTTGCTGGGCTTTTGCCCCGACCCGCGCCGGCCGGACGCCGTCCAGCGGCTGCGGGCGGCCGTCGAGCTGTACGACCTCGCTCTCTGCGGCGAGCTGAAGCTGCGCATGATGTACGACAATCCGGACGCGATCCGGCTGTACCGCGTCTGCGGCGAGCTGGGCCTGCCCGTTCTGGTGCATCTGGACTATGAGCTGGGCGGCGGCGGGAGCTACCCCTGGCCCAGCTATTGGTACGGCGGCGGCATCGAGGCGCTGGGCCGCGCGCTGGCTCTCTGTCCGGAGACCCGCTTCATCGGCCACGCGCCGGGCTTCTGGGCCCACATCTCCGCCGACGAGCTGTACCGGACCGAAGCGTACCCACGGGGGCCGGTGGTGCCGGGCGGGCGTCTGGAACAGCTTCTGGCGCAGTGTCCCAACCTGTACTGCGACATCTCGGCGGGCTCCGGCCACAACGCGCTGGACCGGGACCGCGCCTTCACCCGGGACTTTCTGACCTGCTGGCAGGACCGCGTCCTGTTCGGGCGGGACTATTTCGACGACATCCACCGGCAGCTGCTGGAGAGCCTCGGCCTTCCGCCGGAGGTCCTGGAAAAGATCTATTCCGGAAACGCCCGGCGCATCCTGCGCGGCGGTGACCGGATCCCCCGCTGAGCGGCGGGGAACGCTCCGGCCAAAGAAAGAGAGCGGGCCACCGGCCCGCCGGAGGGAGGAAAGACCCATGGACGTCGGAGTCCTCGGCGCGCAGAATTCCCACACCGAGCACTTTTTCCAGGTCCTCAACGCCGAAAAGGCCTGCGGCGGCGCGCGCGTCGCCTGGCTGTTCGGGCCGGACGACCCCGACCGGGCGGCGGAGCTGGCCGCCCGCTTCGGCGCGCGGCTCTGCGAGAGTGAGGACGAGCTGATCGCCCGGTCCGACGCGGTGGCCGTCACCTACCGGGCCGGTTCGCGGCACGGCGGCCCGGCCATGAAGGTCCTGCGGGCGGGCAAGCCGCTTTTCAACGACAAGCCCTTTGCCGCCGACCCCGCCGTCTGCCGGGAGATCACCGGCTATGCCCGGGCCCACGGGCTCCCGGTCACCGGCGGCAGCAGCCTGAAGCTCCTGCCGGAGCTGGCGGAGCTGAAGACCGCCGTCACGGCGGGCTCCGCGGTGATGATCTCCTTCGCCGCGGACGCGGACAGCGAATACGACGGCTATTGGTTCTACGGGATCCACGCCGCCGAGCTGTGCGTCGAACTGTGCGGGCCGGACTTCACCGGCGTCCACGCCGTGCGCAACGGCGGCTCGGTGTCCGCCGTCATCTCGTATCCGGACCGCCTGTGTCTGATCTGCACCGCGCCGGACGCATACGACCTGAAGCTCTCCGTCACCAACGGCGGCAGGACCCTCTCCTGCCGGCCCGATCTGTCGTACCGGAGCGCCGGTCCGGCGGAATTCGTCGAAATGGTCCGGACCGGGCGGCTGCCCCGGGAGCTGACGTTTTACGAAAAAGCCGTGGAGCTGACCGACCGCGTGATCCGCTCGTTCCGCGGAGAGGGAGGGACCCTGTGAAAGAAACGGTCCGTTTCGGCCTCGTCGGCTGCGGTGCCGTGGCCCCGTGGCACCTTGAGGCCATCGAAAAGACGGAGCACGCCGCGCTCTGTGCCGTGACGGACGCCGACGCGGCGGCCGGTTCGGCGCTGGCCCGCCGGCTCGGCGTCCCCTTCTTTCCCGACCTGCCGGCGCTGCTGCGCGGCGCCGGGGCGGACGCCGTCTGTCTCTGCACCCCCAGCGGCACCCACGCTGCTCTGGCCGAGACGGCCCTCCGGGCGGGGGTCCACGCGGTGGTGGAAAAACCGCTGGCCGTCACGCCGGCGTCTCTCGAGGCGCTTTTGTCGGCCGAACGGGAAAGCCCGGCCTCGCTGTTCCCCATCTCCCAGATGCGCTTCCTGCCGGACGTCCGCCGGGCCAGGACGCTGATCGAGGGCGGCGCGCTGGGGCGCGTCGTGCTGGCGGACCTGTCCATGAAATACTACCGCGAGCCCGACTATTACGCGTCCAGACGCTGGCGCGGCACCTGGGCCCAGGACGGCGGCGGCGCGCTGATGAACCAGGGGATCCACGGGGTGGATCTGCTCTGCTTCCTGTGCGGCGCGCCGGACCGGATCGCCGCCCGGGCCGGGACCCTGTGCCACGCCATCGAGGCCGAGGACACGCTGGCCGCCTCGTTCGAGCTGCCCGGCGGCGGGCTGGGCGTGCTGACGGCCTCCACCGCCGCCTACCCCGGGGCCCGGCGGCGGCTGGAGATCTGCGGCACAGAGGGCAGCCTGACGCTGGAGGAGGGGGTCCTGACCTCGCTGCGGACGCGCTCGGGCCGGGACTTCTCCCGGGAAAACGCCGCCATCCCCAGCGGAAGCGGCGATCCCGCCGGGATCGGGACCGAGCCGCACCGCGCCCAGTACGAGACCGTCGTGGCCTCGATCCGGTCCGGCGCGGCCCCGGCGCTGTCCGCCGGGGAGGCGGCCGTCACGCTCCGCACGATCTGGGCCCTCTACCGGGCCGCCGGGATCGGCGCGGAAAAAGCGATCTGAACGTCTTGGTCAAAAAAGGAGGACCTGTCCGGTGAAGGTGTATCTGATGAGCGATCTGGAGGGCGCGGCGGGCGTCTTGGATTCCGTGAACTGGTGCTATCCAGACAGCCGCTATTATGAGCTGGCCAAGGAATTGCTGACGCGCGAGGTCAACGCCGCCGTCGACGGGTTCTTCGCCGCCGGCGCGGACCAGGTCGTCGTTCAGGACGGCCACGGCGCCGGCGGGATCCTCGTGCCGCTGCTTGACGACCGCGCCCGTCTGCAGCGCGGCTGGGAGGGGCCGGGCGGCGGAGCCTTCCCGTTCGGGCTGGACGAAAGCTACGACGTCATGGCCTGGGTGGGCCAGCACCCCAAAGCCGGGACCCCGCTGGGCCATCTCTGCCACACCGGCAGCTTCGACGTGCTGGACTTTTCGCTCAACGGCGTCTCCGTCGGAGAGTTCGGACAGCTGGCCTTTCTGGGGACGGTCTTCGGCGCGGTCCCGATCTTCGCCAGCGGCTGTCTCTCTTTCACCCGGGAGGCCGAGGCGCTGGTCCCCGGCATCGAGACCGTCGCCGTCAAGGAGGGCGTCCGGTCCGGCTCCGGCGACGCGTGCGGCGCCGCGGAATACGAGCGGCGCAACGCCGGCGCCATCCACCTGTCGCCCGGGGCCGCCCGCGAAAGGATCCGCCTGGGCGCCGCCCGGGCCCTGACGCGATACCGGACGGATCCGGACCAGTTCCGTCCCGCCCGGCTGGCCCCTCCCTATTCCAAACGGATCCGGTACCGGGACGGCCGCGTTCTGGAAAGCGGCGGCGCGGACGATCTGGCGCTGCTGCTGAATTCCTGACGATCGGCACGGGAGGATCGGCCATGGAGCTTCGCTCTCTGCTGCAAAAGCCGGACGTTCGCGTCCTCATCACAGGCGACAGCCTGTCTTACAACGCCTATTCCTACGATCCCGAGCCCCGCTGGAACGCCGCGGACTGCGGCGCGGGGCTGGGCAGCTGGCCCTTCGCCCTGCGGGACCGGATCTTTGCCGCCGACCCGCAGTTCCGTCCCGGCGGCGCGCTCGCCTTTTCCTGCCCCGCCGTCGACGGTCTCGGTATCGACCCGCCGGTGCCGTGCGCGGCGGCCTTCGGAGGCCGCGTCCGGACCCTGCTGCCGCAGGGAGACGTCTCGTTCCCGGTCCCCGTGCGCGGCGGCCGGATCGTTCTGACCCTCCAGCGGCGGACCGACGCCCCCGCCGTGTTCAATGTTCTCGTGGACGGCGAGCCCGCCGCGGCGGACGTCTGCACCCAAGGCGACCCGGCGGAACACGCGGGCTTCGGGCTGATGCAACTCTGTCTGCCCTGCCGCCCCGACGCGGCGGAGCACGTGGTCTCGCTGACCGACGTCCGGGGCAAAGCGCCGCGGATCACCGTGGCCGGCGTCGGCGCACGCGCGCCTCAGGTCTTTCTGACCGGCCGGGGCGGCGCGCCCGTCCGCTTTTTCCTCGACGAATTCGAAGACCGGATCGCCCGGTGCGCCCCGGACCTGCTGCTGCTCTGTCTGGGGGCCAACGACCGTCTCCGGATCGCGCCGGAACAGCTTCGGCTCGATCTGCACGAGCTGTTCGACCGCCTCGCGGCGCGCTTGCCCGCGTGCCGCACGCTGTTCCTGCTGCCGCCCCACTCCCACGACCCCGCCGACCCGGACCGGGACGTCACGCCGTACACCAGCCTGCTCGCCGCCGAGGTCTACGACCGCGTCACCGAGCGGACGTGCGCGGCGCACGGCGTCGGGACCTTCCGCCTGTCCTCTCTGTTCGACGACCGCGACCCGGCCCTCTGGCGGCACGACAACATCCACCTGAACCGGGCGGGGAACGCCGTCGCGGCCGACGCGCTCTCGTCCCGGCTGGGCCTGCCCGTCCCGGGCGGCCGCGCCTGACTCACCCCGCCAATCATCACAAAAAGGAGATCGAAACACATGGAGAAGCTGGCCCTGCTGGGCGGAACGCCCGTCATTTCCCAAGAACCGGAAGAGCTGTTCCGGTGGCCCATTCTGACGCAGGAGGACCTGGACGCGGCCATGGACGTCGTCCGGAACAACAAGTTCTCCGGCACGGACATCACCGAAGCGCTTCAAAAGGAATTTGCCGCATGGCAGGGGACGGAGTACGCCGTCGCCTACTGCAACGGGACCATGGCGCTGACGGCGGCCATGTTCGCCGTCGGCCTCGGCCGCGGCGACGAGATCATCTGCCCCACCAAGACCTATTGGGGCAGCGTCTCCCAGGCGATCAACTTCGGCGCCTCGGCGGTCTTCTGCAACATCAACGACATGCTGAGCATGGATCCCGGCGATCTGGAGCGCTGCATCTCGCCCCGCACCAAGGCCATCATGGTGGTGCACTATTTCGGGTACCCCTGCGACATGGACGCCATCATGGCCGTCGCCCGCCGGCACGGCCTCGCCGTCATCGAGGACGTCTCCCACGCGCAGGGCGGTCTGTACAAGGGCAAAAAGCTGGGGACCTTCGGAGACGTGGCGGCCATGTCGCTGATGAGCGGAAAGTCCTTCGCCGCGGGCGAGCTGGGCATGCTGGTGACCGACAAGCGCCCCCTGTACGAGCGCGCCATGGCCTTCGGCCACTACGAGCGGAACAACGGGGATTACATCCGGGAGTCCGAGGACCTCAAGCCCTATTTCCACATCGCGCTGGGCGGGGCAAAGGGCCGCGCCAACCAGCTCTGCTCCGCGCTGGCCCGGGTCCAGCTCAAGTACTACGACCAGAGGTGCGCTGAGATCCGCCGGGCCATGAACGCCTTCTGGGACCGGCTGGAAGGCCTTCCCGGCATCCGCGCCATCCGGGTGGACGAGTCCACCGGCTCCAACATGGCCGGCTGGTACTGCGCCCAGGGGCTCTACCGGCCGGAAGAGCTGCACGGCCTGTCCGTCAAGCGCTTCTGCGCGGCGCTTCGGGCCGAGGGCTTCGGAGGCGCGTGGGACGGCGGGAACTTCTGCCTGCACACCCATCCGTTCTTCAAGACCTTCGATCTGCGCCATGAGGGCGCGCCCTCCCGCATCGTCTTCAACGACCGGGACGTCCGCGCCCTCGACGACGCCTGCCGCCCCTCGGAGGACATTCAGTGCTTCTCCGTCCCGTGGTTCAAGCACTTCGACGAGGCGTGGATCGACCGCTACGCCGCCGCGTTCCGGAAGGTGATCGTGAACCACGAGCAGCTTCTCGAGGCCGACTCGGACAAGCGTCAGGGCGGCCGCTGGTACGGGACCAGCAACTGAAAACGCACAGAACGCCGGCGCCCGGGGCCCCCTGTCGGGGACCCCGGGCGTTTTTTCCGTTTCCGGGCCGGCCGGCCCGCTCCGCCCGCCGGGCGCGCGCCTACCGGGTGCCGGTCAGGGCGACCCCGTTCACGTACAGCGTGTACCCGTTGGAGACGACGCCGGCCGCGTCGCCGTCGAAGCTCGTCACATAGCTGTCTGCGGTGAGGGTCCACGTGCTGGTCCCGTCCAGTGAGACCACGACGGTCCCGGTCCCGGTGGATACCGTCTCGCCCGCGGCGTTCACGATGGTCCCGCCGATGCTGCCGGAGAAGCCGGATCCGTCGGTCAGGTTCAGCGTCAGCTCAGAGTCGCTGCCCACCAGGATCGCGCCGGACAGCTCCTGCGCCGAGGCGTTCAGCACGGCGGCGTTGCTCCCGCCGCTCCAGCCGTCGGAACAGACGGAGAGCAGGATCCCCTCGCTGTCCTCGTTGACCAGCGTCACGCCGGACAGCGTGATGACCGCGCTGGTGTTGGTGACGTGGAACATATGGCCGCTCCGGCTGGTCAGGCTGCCGCCGGTCATGGTGAAACGCGAGGTGCCGCTGTCCGCGTCCCCGGACATGGACTGATAGATCATGACGGCGTCCAGGAACTGAGCGTTGCCGTTGCACTGCGTGTTGCTCGCCGTCAGCTCATAGTCGACGAGCGTGACGGAGTTCTTGCCCTCGATGCACACGCCCTCGGAGAGGTTGGATGTCAGCACGGCGTTCGAAACGGTGACGTCCGCCGTGGAATAGATGACGGGAGAGCCCAGCCCGTTGGTGGTATAGATCCCGCCGTCCACGGTGACCGTGCCGCCGCCGCGGTCGGTGCGGATCGCCGCGGAGGACCGGCCGCCGGTGGTCAGGATGCCGCCGGAGCCGTCGCCCGCGGTGGTGATGACGGTGCCGGAGATCACGACGGTGGTGCCGTCGCCCGCGGCGCCGTTCTGCCCGCCGTTCCCGCCGTAGGAAAACACCCCGTTGGCGCCGTCGGCGTCGGTGACGACGGTGCCGCCGGTGATGGTCGTCGTCGAGCCGCCCTTCACCAAGACCGCCGCGTTGAGTCCGTAAAAGCTGCAGTCGTCGCCGCCGTCCGAGCTGCCGGTCTTGGTCACGGTGGGATCCTCGACGGTCACGGCCTCCGCCGTGCTGATCAGCAGGGCGTTCTCGTCGGACGCGCCGCTCGCGTAGGTCTGTCCCGTCTGCGTGTCGGCCGAGGCGATCTCCGTCGCCGCCGTATAGGTCAGATCCGAGCCGGCGCTCCCGCCGCCGGGGCCGTCCGGAGGCGTACCGCCGGGGCCGTCCGGGGGCGTGCCCTCCGGATGATCCTCCGGCTGACCGGTCTCTCCCGAGCCGGTCGGCGCGGGCGTCTCTTCGGCTGTGGTCTTCGCGGCCGCCTCTTCGGCTGTGGTCTTCGCGGCCGCTTCTCCGGCTGTGATCAGGACGGCCTCTTCGGCTTTGGTCAGGACGGCCTCTCCGGCCGTGGTCTGCGCGGCCGCCTCTTCGGCCGCGCCGCAGGCGGCCAGCGAGAGCAGCACCGCGGCGGAAAGCAGGATGGCGGTGAGTTTTCTCTTCATGGTTCGTTCCCCCCTTCGTTCGGTTCGCCCTTATGATACGCCCCGACCCTTAAAAAGACCTGAAAACGGCCGATCTTTTTTTCGCCTGCCGGCGCGGCGCCCCGGCCCTGCGCCGGGCTTGACATCCTTCCGGCGGGCTTATATAATAGGATCGGGTCCGTCGGGTCCCTCCCTTCCGGGCCGAAAACGCTTCCGACAGGAGGAAAACGGTATGGCGATCTCTTTTCCGCGCACCGAGGTGGGCGGCGTGTCCGTCTCGCGCCTGCTCATCGGGACCAACTGGCTTCTGGGCTGGAGCCACACCAGCGTCTCGGCCGACGAGATGATCCGCCGGCGCTACGACTGCGCCGGAGCGTTCAGGCCGGTGCTCGAGACCTATCTCTCTTACGGGGTGGACACCATCATGGCGCCCTTCGCCGTTTCGCCGGAGCTGATGCGCGCCATCCGCGAGACCGAACAGGCCGCGGGGCGGGAGATCGTCCGGATCGACACTCCCTTTCTGAACATGGACGACAACGCCGCCGCCCGCCGCGAGGCGGAAGCCGAGGTGAAGGCCGCCGCCGCCCGCGGCGCGAAGATCTGTCTGATCCACCACTCCTGCGCCGAACAGCTGGTGAACAAAAACCTGGGACAGATCGTCCGGCTGGACGACTATACCAAAATGATCCGGGACGCGGGGATGGTGCCCGGCCTTTCCGCCCATATGCCCGAGCTCGTCGTCTATTCCGACCGGAACGGCTATGACGTCGAGACCTATATCCAGATCTTCAACTGTCTGGGCTTTCTCATGCAGGTGGAGATCGAGACCGTTGCCTCGATCATCCAGAACGCCAAAAAGCCCGTGATGACCATCAAGCCCATGGCCGCGGGCCGGGTCTCGCCCTACGTGGGGCTGACGTTCTCGTGGAACGCCATCCGGCCCCGGGATATGGTCACGGTGGGGGCCTTCTCCGCCGACGAGGCGGAAGAGGATATCGAGATCTCGCTGGCCGCCATCGAACACCGCTTTCCCCGGCTGGAAAAGCGCGGCAGCCCCAACCGCGACCAGGCCGCCTTCGGCGGCAAATAGGCGCGGCCTCGCCGGAAAGCGCAAAAAGGCTCCGATCCGTCCGACGGATCGGAGCCTTTTTTTACACCGGTCACGCGTCCCGGTCCGTCCCGTCCGGCGGCGCGGACCGCTCTCCGGCCGCCGCGCGGCGCTCGAAGCGGTAATAGCCGATCCCGCAGGGCACCATCAGGATCCCGCCGATCAGCAGCGCGCCGAAGCCTCCGACGGTCCGCAGCAGGAACGGGACGCACGCGCTGCCCGCCGCGACGCCCAGCGTGTACAGCGCCAGCCGCCACGCGTTGTACTGGCCGATGCAGGCATAGTCGATCCGCTCGGCCACCAGCACCGGGATGGCATAGGAGATATAGACGTTGAACACCGACGTGATAAAATAGAAGATACAGAACACGACGAAGGACCGGCCCACCACCAGGAACGGCATGGCGGCGCAGAACCCGAAGCCGGAGATCAGCAGCAGCAGCCCGTTGCGGTGCTTCTGCGCGATACGGGCATAGGACTGACAGCCGAGGATGGTGGCCACCTGCGTCAGCGCCACCATGATCTCGGCGCCGCCGCTGACGATCAGCTCTTCCGAATAGCCGATCACCGCGGCCAGATTGAAGATCCCCGTGGCGAGGCCCCGCAGGACGTTGGCCGCCAACAGCCGGTAAAACGGGCGATAGCGGAACAGGTTGATCCTTTTGGTCTGCTCCGCGGCGCTTTGATAGTCGTTGATCCGATAGCGCATCACCAGAAAGGCCGAGACCAGCAGAAACGCCAGCGCCACGGCGGAAAACGCCGCGAACACCGGGAAGTACGCCGTTTTCTTGATCAGAAAGGACATCAAAAGCGAGAACGCCGCGCCGGTGACTCCGAGGATCACGCCGGACTGGCCGCTGACGCGGCCGTAGTCCCGGATGTCCATGATGTGGAAGGGAAGCTTGTAGACCAGCACGTTCTGGATCCCCTGCGCCACGCTCAGCACCGCGGCGATCCCGAACAGCACGCCGAAGACCATCCCCGGCGCAAAGCCCGGCCGCAGGGAAAACACGATCAGCGCCGCCACCGGGACCGCGTGCGCGGCGTTGGTGAGCGCAATGCTCGCCCGGATGTTCTTCACGTTCTCCAACAGCCGGGACAGCAGCAGCATGGCCGCCGTCTGGATCACCAGCGTGACGGTCACATAGAGCGAGACCTGATCCTCGCTGGCACCGCTCTCCAGCAAAAAGCCCTGGATCACCGATCCGCTGATCACGATCAGGCCGCAGTTGAACAGGGCCTGCTGCCAATAGTAAAGAAAGTGGTTTTTGTTTTTCACGGTCTGTCTCTCTCTCCAGACAAAACTGTCGACGCGGGAAAAGCGTCACACCGGCTGGCACCCCGCCAGGATCTCGGAGGCGACCCAGCGGTTCACCTCCGGCCGGTAGTGGATCAGATCCTCCAGGAACATCCCCCGCCCGGGAGCGCCCGGGTCGAGACACGGTGCGGAAAGCGGATCAAACACCGAAACGTTGTCCCGCTCCGCGGCCAGCTCCGCAAAGACCCCGTTGATGAACTCCATCTTCTCCAGCTTCCCGCCGGAGGGGTCCCGGGCCATGCAGCACTCGGCGTAGGGGAACCGGTGCAGCACCACGGGAAGCCGCCGTCCCGCCGCCCGGCGGAAACCGTCCAGCATCCGCTCGTAGATCCCCTTGAGCCGGGACAGCGTCTCCCGGTCGGCCTCCATCTCCTGCTCGCCGCCGCGCCAATGCAGCAAAAGCTCCGGCTCGAGCCCGCGGACGGCAAGGCTTTCGTCCAGCCGCGACAGCACGCGGATCGCCAGCGGGTACAGCGAGACGTCCGCCGTGCCCAGCGGCCCCGGCACCAGCCGCGGCGGCCGCTCGGGATACCACATGAACCGCTCGGTGACGCCCTCGGCCCCGACGGCAATCTGCACGATATACAGATCGGGCAGGCCGCATCCCGCGTCGACGGCGTCCTGCCACTGCCGTGCCAGACAGTTGGCCACGGAGTACGTGTCGTCCTGGGTCTCGCCCAGATTCATGCCCGCGCTCCGGTACCCGCTCCAGACCAGCGGCCGGTCCGCAAACGTCTGGTTCTCCGCCCGGTCCAGGCCGAACACGTTCTCCAGCGGCCGGACGATCCGGTCCTCCGCCGCCATGGGCACCGCGTGGCCCACCGCGTTGGACTGTCCGAACAGCAAAAACACCTGTGCTTTTTTCCCTCTTCGCATCGCGTCACACCTTCTCCGTTCTCCCGCAGGGCGCCAGCCGCGCCCCCAGCACGTCTTCGAACTGCTGGACCGACGGGCCCAGCGTTCTCAGCCAGCGCTTCGTTTCGGGCTCGTTCCGGAACCGCTCCGGCTCGTCCCGGACCGCCAGCGCCCGGCGCATGACCTCCGGCTCCGGGCAGAGGCCGCGCTCCAGCGC
>JAEERN010000082.1 GCA_016285815.1 Clostridiales bacterium | reverse complement strand
TCATTATAACACAAACTCCGGCCCGTGTGAACAGCGCGGGCAAAGATTTTGGAAAAAGCCCGTTGCGGCTTTCCGGGGAATATAGTATAATAAAGAAGCAGAAGAAGACCCTGTTCCGGCGCACCGGGCGCGGCCCGGGCCGGACGGGAGAAGGGGGGGAAGGCCTTGTGAGACGGCGCGCAGTGACGGCGGCGCTTTGGGCGCTGGTATTGGCGCTGGCGCTGGGCGCGGCCGGCTGTTCGGCGGACGTCGACGGGCTGCTGTCGATCCCCGGGATCTCGCCGGAGCACGAGCGGCTTCTGGCGCTGGTCGACGCCGAGGCTTCGGCGTCCGGCTGGAGCGTCACGGCGCCGGCCGGGGGCGAGAACCTTTCCGCCATGCAGTTCGTGGACTTTTTCGGGGACGGCATCAGCGAGGCCGTCACCTTTTTCCGGGATCCGGCGCGGGTGCGTCTCTGCGTGATGCTCTGGGTCCGGACCGGATCCACGGGATACGCCGAGATGTGCCGCATCGAGACCGACGGCAGCGGCGTGGAGGAGATCGTTTACGAGGATCTGGACGGCGACGGGGCCGACGAGGTCGTGCTGACCGTAGGCTATGAGAGCCGGGCGCTGATCGGCGTCGAGGCGTACCGGATCCGGAACGACGCGGCGGAGCCGCTGTTCCGCGCCGTGGGCACGGCCTGCGCCGTGACGGACCTGATGGGGGACGGGCGGAAGGAGCTGCTGGTCTGCCGGGAGACGTCCGCCGGAGAGGGCGGGCCCGGCGCCGAGCTGATCCGGTTCGGGGCGGCCGGGGCCGAAAGCCTCGGAACGGCGCCGATCTCCTTCGCCGCCCGCCCGGAGGCCGTCGTCTCGGGCGAGATGGGCGAGGGGATGCGCGTCTGCGTGCTGGACGGGACCGTCGAACGGGGCGGCGAGGTCTGGGTGTCCGACGTGCTGACCTGGTCGGAGGAGGGCGGCCTTCGGAACGTGACCTTCGACGAGGAGCAGGGCTGTGCCTGGGTGACGGCCCGCGCGGAGCGGATCCTCTGCCGGGACGCGGATCTGGACGGATATCTGGAGTTCCCCCAGTGCGCCGCCATGCCGGCCCCGCCGGACGGCGCCGCCGACGAAAAGCCGGGGGTCTACACGCTGTGGTTCTCCGCGGGGCCGGACGGTGCGGCGAAGCAGAAGGCGGCCGCCTACTGCGATCCCGAGGGGCTTTGGTATTTCCTGCTGCCCGACAGCTGGCGCGGGAGCGTCTACGTCCGCCGGACGGCGCTGCCCGGCGTCGGGATGGTGTACTTTGTGTCCGAGCGGAACGGGCGGCCGAACCTGCTTCTGACGGTCTACCGCGTGGCGGAGGGACAGCGGCCGTCCGCCGTGGGACGGGAGGACTTCCTGACGTCCTGCCGGGGCTATGACTTTTACAGCGTCCTGGCCGCGCCGGACCTTTTGGATCCGCTGGAGGAGGAGATGTACCTTTCGCTCCGCGAAGAGGTGAGCCGCCGCTTTGTTGCCGTGGACAGCTTCGGCGTCGGGCGGCGCGCGTCGGCCGAAGGCGAGGAGGGAGAACCGTGAAGATCCTGATCCTGGACGACGAGCCCGCCATCAGCGGGTTCGTGAATATCAATCTGCGGCGGGCGGGCCACGAGACCGTGGTCGCCGAAACGGGGGAGGACGCCCTGACCTATCTCGCCGGGGATCCGGACATCGACATCGCGCTGCTGGACGTGATGCTGCCGGGGATCGACGGGTTCGAGGTGTGCCGCCGCATCCGCGCCATGGGCCGGAACGTCGGCGTCATCATGCTGTCGGCCAAATCGCAGGAGGCGGACAAGGTCAACGGGCTCATGCTGGGCGCGGACGACTATGTGCCCAAGCCCTTTTCCATCACCGAGCTGCTGGCCCGGATCGAGTCGCTGGCCCGGCGCATCGGGGCGGCGTCCCGGAAAAAGCCGCTGGCCGGGTCGATCACGGCCGGAGAGTTCCGGCTGGATCTGGATGCGCATCAGCTGTTCCGCGGCGGCGAGGAGATCCCGCTGACCCAGCTGGAGTTTCAGATCCTGCGGCTGTTTTTGGAGCGGCAGGACAAGCCTCTGGCCCGGGAAGAGCTGCTGACGCAGATCTGGGGCCGGGAGTACGCGGGCGACGACAAGGTCGTGGACGTGAACGTCCGCCGGCTGCGGATGAAGGTGGAGGACGATCCGGCCGCCCCCAGGCATCTGGTGGCGGTCTGGGGCTACGGATACAAGTGGCGGAACTGACGGCGGCGGAGGGTCCGGGAGTGAAAAGACGCGGGTTGGAAAGACGGTGGCTCTGGTGCTGCCTCGCCGCGGCGGGCGTTCTGGCCGTGGGCGTCGCGGTCTTTTCGCTGTCCCTGCGCGCGGCGTATTACCGCGGACTCACCGAGCTGCTGACGGCCCGGGCCCGCAGCGGGGCGGACGTGCTGCGCCTGTATCTGGACGGCTCCGCGGCGGAGGACGCCGCCGCGGCCGCCCGGTATGCCGAGGCCTTCGCCGACCGGGAGCGGCTGGAATTCGAGTTCATCGACCGGAACGGACGGGTGCTCTACTCGTCGTCCTTCGGGCCTCTGTCGGGATATGAGCCGGGCACGCCGGACGCGGCCGACGCCGTGGAGCGGGGACAGGCCGGGAGCTATCGCGGCCGCGACCGCGTCACGGGGGCGCGGGTGATCTCCGCCTCGGCGCCGGTGTATCGGGCCGGGGGCGAGCGGACGGGCGCGGTCCGCTATGTGAC
>JAEERN010000081.1 GCA_016285815.1 Clostridiales bacterium | reverse complement strand
TACTTCCTGAAGCTGCACCATCTGGTGGACGATAAGATCCACGCCCGCTCCACGGGCCCGTACTCCCTCGTCACGCAACAGCCTCTGGGCGGCAAGGCCCAGTTCGGCGGTCAGCGCTTCGGCGAGATGGAGGTGTGGGCGCTGGAGGCCTACGGCGCGGCGTACACCCTGCAGGAGATCCTCACGGTCAAGTCCGACGACATCGTCGGCCGCGTCAAGACCTACGAGGCCATCGTCAAGGGTCAGGACATCCCGACGCCGGGCGTTCCGGAGTCCTTCAAGGTCCTGGTCAAGGAGCTTCAGGCCCTCTGCCTCGACATCCGCGTTCTGGACAAGAACGGCGAGGAGATCGATCTGACGCTGGAGGACGACGAGCCAACCAGCGAGCACGAGGTCGAATACATGAGCTCGGACCGCGAGTTCGAGCGTCAGGGCTTCGGTTTTGAGGACGAGGAAGGAAATTACATTGCCGGCAGCGAGGATTCGCTGGACGACGTTTTCGACGGCGAGGATTCCGATCCCGACGATTACGGCGAAAACGGTGATTACTGATTTTGAAGGAGACTGCCGATGAGTAAGCTTGAGTTCAGCGCCATTAAGATCGGGATCGCTTCCCCCGACATGATCAGAAGCTGGTCTTACGGCGAAGTCAAAAAGCCCGAGACCATCAACTATCGCACCCTGAAACCGGAGCGGGACGGCCTTTTCTGCGAGCGGATCTTCGGACCCACCAAGGACTGGGAGTGCCACTGCGGCAAGTATAAAAAGGTCCGCTTCAAGGGCAAGATCTGCGAGCGCTGCGGCGTCGAGGTCACGAAAAAGGCCGTCCGCCGCGAGCGGATGGGCCACATCGAGCTGGCCGCGCCCGTCTCGCACATCTGGTATTTCCGGGGCATCCCGTCCCGGATGGGCCTGATCCTGGACATCACGCCCAAGGTCCTGGAGCGCGTCCTGTACTTCTCGCTCTACATCGTCACAGAGCCCGGCGACACGCCGCTCCAGAAGATGCAGACCCTGACCGAGAAGGAATATCAGGAGTGCTACGAAAAGTACGAGAACGACTTCAAGGCCGAGATGGGCGCCGAGGCGATCCAGAAGCTGCTGGCGGAGATCGATCTGGACGCGCTGTCCAAACAGCTGCGCGAGGATCTGGCCGCCGCCACGGGCCAGAAGAAGATCCGCATCATCAAGCGGCTGGAGGTCGTCGACGCCTTCCGGCTCTCCGGCAACCGGCCCGAATGGATGATCCTCAACGTGGTGCCGGTCATCCCGCCGGACATCCGCCCCATGGTCCCCATCGACGGCGGGCGCTTCGCCACGTCGGACCTGAACGACCTGTACCGCCGCGTCATCAACCGGAACAACCGCCTGCAGCGGCTGCTGGAGCTGGACGCGCCGGAGATCATCGTCCGCAACGAGAAGCGGATGCTGCAGGAGGCGGTGGACGCGCTGATCAACAACGGCCGGCGCGGCCGCCCCGTCACCGGTCCCAACAACCGGGCCCTCAAGTCCCTGTCCGACATGCTGTCCGGCAAGCAGGGCCGTTTCCGCCAGAACCTGCTGGGCAAGCGCGTGGACTATTCCGGCCGTTCCGTCATCGTGGTCGGACCGAACCTGAAGATCTATCAGTGCGGTCTGCCCAAGGAGATGGCGCTGGAGCTGTTCAAGCCCTTCGTCATGAAGCGGCTGGTGGAGAACGGCGCCGCCGGCAACATCAAGATCGCCAAGAAGATGGTCGAGCGGACCAGCCCCGAGGTCTGGGACGAGCTGGAAGACATCATCAAACAGCACCCGGTCATGCTGAACCGCGCGCCGACGCTGCACCGTCTGGGCATCCAGGCCTTCGAGCCGGTGCTGGTCGAGGGCCGCGCCCTGCGGTTGCACCCGCTGGTCTGCACGGCCTACAACGCCGACTTTGACGGCGACCAGATGGCCGTTCACGTTCCGCTGTCCGACGAGGCCCAGGCCGAGGCGAGGTTCCTGATGCTCTCCGCCAACAACCTGCTGCGCCCCCAGGACGGCAACCCGGTCACGGTCCCGACCCAGGACATGATCCTCGGCTGCTACTGGCTGACCATGAACGTGGACAAGGAGAACAAGCCCGAGAGCGAACAGCGCTGCTTCACCGGCGTGGACGAGGTCCGTCTGGCCTACGACGACGGCATCATCACCATGCACGAGCCCATCCGGGTCCGCCGCACCGGCGAGATCAACGGCGAGACCGTCTCCCGCATGGTCGGCACCACCATGGGCCGCATCATCTTCAACGAGCAGATCCCCCAGGATCTGGGATACGTGGACCGCACGGACCCCGAGACCTTCCTCAACTATGAGATCGACATGGTCATCGGCAAGAAGCAGCTGTCCGCCTTGATCGCGGCCTGCATCAAAAAGCACGGCTTTGCCATCACCTCCGAGGTGCTGGACTGCATCAAGGCCACGGGCTTCCACTATTCGACCATCGGCGCCATCACCATCTCGGTGGCGGACATGATCATCCCGAAAGAGAAGAAGACCATGCTGGCCGAGACCGAGGAAAAGCTTTTGAAGATCAACCACCAGTACCGCCGCGGCTATCTGTCCGCGGAGGAGCGGCTGCGCTATACGCTGGAGGAGTGGGAAGCCACCACCGAGGCGGTCAGCGACGTCATGTTCAACGGCTTTGCCAAGGACAACCCCATCTACATCATGCAGGACTCCGGTGCCCGCGGCAACAAGGCCCAGATCCGACAGCTGGCCGGCATGCGCGGCCTGATCCGGAACACGGCGGGCAAGACCATCGAGACGCCGATCAAGTCCAACTACCGCGAAGGTCTGACGGTGCTGGAATACTTCACCGCAGCCCGCGGCGGCCGGAAGGGCCTGGCGGACACCGCTCTGCGTACCGCCGACTCCGGCTATCTGACCCGGCGTCTCGTGGACGTCGCGCAGGAGGTCATCGTCCGCGAGGCCGACTGCGGGACGAAGGAGGGCATGGAGGTCAGCGAGATCGTCAACAGCGACCAGGTCATCGAGAAGTTCCGCGACCGTCTGATCGGGCGCTATCTGGCGTCGGACCTGGTGGACGAGGCCACCGGCGAGGTCATCGTGTCCAGCGACACGCTGATGACCGAGAAAGAGGCGGACGCCATCATCGCCCGCGGCATCGACCACATCCGCATCCGTTCGGTCCTGGCCTGCGCCTGCCGCTACGGCGTCTGCGCCAAGTGCTACGGCTCGAACCTGGCAACCGGCGGGCCCATGAACATCGGCGAGGCCGTCGGCATCATCGCGGCCCAGTCCATCGGCGAGCCGGGCACCCAGCTGACCATGAGAACGTTCCACACCGGCGGCATCGCCGGCAAGGACGCGGCGGACATCACCAGAGGTCTGCCGCGCGTGGAAGAGATGTTCGAGGTCCGCAAGCCCAAGCGCGCCGCCGTGCTCACCGAGCTGGCCGGCACGGTCCGCATCGAGGCGGCCAAAAAGGCCACCGTCAAGAACGTCAGCATCGTGGGCGAGGGCGGCGACGTCAAGGTGTACCAGATCCCGGTCAGCGCCGGCATCATCGTCAACGACGGCGACACGGTGGTCAAGGGACAGGCGCTCACCGAGGGCGTGCTGCACCCGCAGGACGTCCTGCGCACCCGCGGCGTCGAGGCGGTGGAGGACTACATCGTCAAAGAGGTCCAGATGGTCTACCGCGGCAGCGCCATGGACATCAACGACCGCCACATCGAGATCATCGTGCGCCAGATGATGAAGAAGGTCCGCGTGGACGATCCGGGCGACACGGATCTGCTGCTGGGCTCTTACGTCGACAAGTACGAGATCACCCAGCAGAACGCCAAGGTCCAGGCCAGGATTGACGCGGGCGAGGAGGGCCTCAAGCTGGCCGAGTACTCCCAGATGCTCATGGGCATCACCCGCGCCGCTCTGGCGACGGATTCGTTCCTGTCCGCGGCCTCGTTCCAGGAGACCAACCGCATCCTGACGGACGCGTCCATCAAGGGCAAGATCGACCCGCTGGTCGGCACCAAGGAGAACGTCATCATCGGCAAGCTGATCCCCGCCGGCACCGGCCTCGACCGGTACCAGACGGAGCCCGGCGAGTCCGAGCACATCTCCCTGCCGCGGAACGTCGGCGTCAACACCGGCGTCGACATCGACATGGAGGACGAGGACGGCGAGCTGAGCGAGTCCGAGGACATGGAGTCCGAGGGCGAGGAAGAATAAAGACCGGACGGCCGGAACCGGATCCGCTTGCCTCGGATCCGGTTCCGGCGCCGTCTTTGCGCGCCCGGCGGGCGCAGAAGGCGGGCCCGGCGGCCCGCATCGAAAGGAGAGATCCCATGCAGATTAGACCCAAGACAGAAAACGGCATCGTCAGCCGTATGCCGAAACGGATCTTCGGCTATCACGGCTGGCCCACGGTCTGTGCCGATGAGAACGGCGTGCTGTACGCCGTCTGTTCCGGCGGGCGCGTCGGACACGTCTGCATCAATGGCAGGACCCAGCTTCAGAAGAGCTTTGACGGCGGACGCACCTGGTCGGCGCCCATCCTGGTCAACGACACCCCGGTGGACGACCGGGACGCGGGCGTTCTGTGCCTCGGCGGCGGGACCGTGCTGGTCTCGTGGTTCTCCCATCCGGCGGAGTCTTATCTGGGCGAATATCGCAGCTCGATCCTGAGCCAGACCCTCCGCGGCAGAGCGGATCTGGACGTTCTCGAAGCGGAGTTCGGCTATATCGAGACGCAGTGCGGGCGGCCGGAGCTGGCCGGTTCCTTCGTCCGGGTCTCCCGCGACGGCGGCCTGACCTGGGGCGAGACCGTGCGTGTGCCGGTCAGCGCGCCGCACGGGCCGATCCGTCTGGCCGACGGCACGCTGTTCTACCTGGGGCACTGGATGTACTGCGACGAGGTGTCTCCGGACGCCAACGCGGTCTATACCAGCCGGGACGAGGGCGCCACGTGGCAGAAGATCGCCGAGGTCCCCGGCTCGGAGGGGTATGAGGAACCGCACGCGGTCCAGCTGCCCGGCGGACGGATCCTGGGAGCCTTCCGCTGCGACAAGCACGGCGTGAATCCGGCCGACCCCGACACGTTCACCGTGCTCACGTCGTATTCGGACGACGGCGGCCGCACCTGGAGTCCGCTGAAGACGCCGGGGATCTGCGGCGCGCCGCCGCACCTGCTGCTGCACTCCTCCGGGGCGCTGATCTGCTCGGTGGGGCGCCGGAAAGAGCCCTTCGGCCAACGGGCCTACGTCAGCTATGACGGCGGCGAGACATGGGCCGACGAGTACGTCCTGCGGGACGACGGCTTCAACGGCGATCTGGGCTATCCGGCCACCGCAGAGCTGCCGGACGGCAGCCTGATCACGGTGTATTATCAGCTTTACGACCCCGCCGACGAGGAAAAGAGGTCCATCCTCTCGACCCGGTGGCGTCTGGAGCGGTAAGTCGCAAACGACGGCAAACGCCCCGCCGTTTCCCCGAAAAAGGGAAACGGCGGGGCGTTTTTGCGCATTTGGAATCGGCTGCCGGCACGGGGAAGCGGGTCCCCGGCGCCGCGGCGCGGCTCAGCCCAGGACCGCGAAGATCTCGCGCCAGACGTCCTCGTCCTGCTCGGTCATGCGCCGGAAGTCCCTGCCGGCCAGAAAAGCCCGCTTTTCCTCCGGCGTTTTGAGGACCTTGTCCCGGATCAGACGGCCGTACTCGCCGAAGGTCTCGTTCAGATAGGCGACGGCGTCCGCCGTATAGTTCGGGTTGTGTTTTTTGCCGTCGACCTCGAGATACCGGACGTTGGGGTTGTCCACCCGGGCGCGGACCAGAGCCAGCCCGCAGCGGATGTCCACCATGCCGTCGTCCCGCGAATGGATCAGCAGGGCCCGGGCGTCCGTGTCCCGCAGGGCGTCCGCGGCGCAGGAGCGCGCAAAGGCGGGGTTGGCCCGTTCTTCCAGACGGAAGACGCCGCGGCGGAACAGCCGCGCGGGGCCCTTCTGGGTGTCCAGCATGGCCTGCAGCGAGGCGAAGCCCGAGATCGCGACGACGGCGTCCAGATCGGGGTGATAGTTCAGGATGTTGCCCGCGGCGTATCCGCCCCACGAGTGGCCGACCACGGACAGCGCGGCGCCACGGAAGCGCTCCTGCGCCTTGACCCAGCGGAGACAGGCGTCCAGATCGTTCAGCGATTCGGTCAGGCCCCGGATATCCTCGCCGCCGGACGCGAAGCAGCCGACGTTGTCGCAGGCCAGCACGCGCCTCCCGCCGCGGCACAGCCGCTCGATCTCGCGCATATACGAGCGGTGGCCGCCGCCGAGGCCGTGGCAGAAGACTGTCAGCCGGTCCTCCGCCGCGCCGGGATAGGCGTAGAGAAAGCCCCGGACCGCGATCCGCTGGGGCGTTTCAAAGCAGACGGGCTCCGCCGTCAGGGAGGGAAAGTCCAGATGGCTGAAATAGGGGACGATGTGGTCGTCGTCGTACCGTTTGACGACGGTCTTTTTGTAGAATCGGGAGACGATGGACATGGGCACCTCCGGCTTGACCGCCGCGGCGGTCTCTGCCGATATGATACCACGTTCCGGCGGCTTTTGCAAGGGCGCATCGGGGATCAGGCCTCGTTCAGCGCGGCCAGCATCAGCGGCTTCACCCGCGCGTAGAGGCCCGGAAAGTCCGAGAGCGGCAGCGGGTTCCGGCCCAGCCCCGCCTCGACGGTGAAGCCCGGACGGTCGAAGGTCTCGATGAACCAGTCCTTGTATCCGGCGAAGGACGAGCGGTAGGGCGCGTCGTCCAGCGCATAGCCCGAGACCTCGGCCAGCCGCCGCGCGATGCGGGCGCTGCCGGCGGGCTCGCGGCCGCCGTAGCGCCAGTAGATGACCTCTCCCTGGGTGTGGAACGAAACGCGCAGGGAAAAGTCGGCGCCACGCGACAGCGCCGCCACGGCGCGGCTCTCCGGCGCGGACAGGGGCGCCTCGCCCACGAAGTCCCGCGGGGCGGGAGAGACGAACCCCTCGGCGAACTTGATGTCCCGGGCGGTCTCCCACCCGGCGGGATAGTTCAGGTTCAGGTCCGTGCCCAGCGCGTTGGCCTTCCACCCGTCCGGGAAGGGGATGGCCGGGTAGGCCTCCGCGGCGGCGCGGGCGGCGTCGAAGGCCGGCCCGTCGGACAGGGCGCCCGTGACCAGATCGGCTCCGTCCGGGTCGACCAGCGGCAGGACGGTCAGCGTCGTCCGGGCGGCCTGGGCCGCGGCGCTCTGCCCGGCGAAGGGCAGTCCCAGCGCGGCGGCGCGGGC
>JAEERN010000080.1 GCA_016285815.1 Clostridiales bacterium | reverse complement strand
TGTACTGCTGGGGCTGCTGAACGCCGCGGGCGTCGCCGTGGGCGAGGGGTTCCGCTTCGGCGCGGGCGGCGCGGGGACGGAGGACACGCTTCGCGCCGGGCTGGAGACCGTCGTCGTACCGACGGTGCTGGCGTCCGGCGAACGGGTCAGCTCCAGCGCCATCCGGCGCATGGCCGCGGCGGGCGAGTCGAACCGCTGGCGGGAGGCCCTGGGCCATCCGTTCCTGCTGGGCGGCGTCGTCGCCCATGGGGACGGCCGGGGCCGCCGGATCGGACACGCCACGCTGAACCTGCCCTTCGACGGGGATCAGCTCTATCCCGCCGCCGGGGTCTACGCCTCGTGCACTGAGACGGAGGAGGGGCGCTTTCCCTCCGTGACCGACCTGGGCACGCGGCCCACGTTTTACGAGCGCGGCGTTTTTTCCGACGAGACCCACGTCATCGGCCCCTGTCCCGACCTGTACGGCCAAAAGGTCTGGGTCTGGCTGGGCCGCTATCTGCGGCCGGAGCGGCGCTTTTCCTCGGCAGAGGAGCTGAGCCGGCAGATCGGGGCCGACGCGGACGCGGCGGCGGCGATCTTTGCCTCGGGCGAATACGACGGAGCGGTCCCGGAACGAGCCGGGAACGTCCCGCGATAGATCGGAGCGAAAGGGATCATGCGTAAATTTCTGGCTATTCTCGTCTGCAAACTGGCGGCGCTGGCGGGCCGGATCGTCGGGCGGGGCAGCTCCAAGCCCGGCGCGCTGGCGCTGAAGATCTGCCCGGACATCCTGTCCCGGCTGGTCCTGCCGGAGACGGTGGCGGCGGTGACGGGCTCCAACGGCAAGACCTCCGCCGTGGAGCTGGTGGTGAAGATCCTGCAGGACAGCGGGAAAAAGGTGTGCTGGAACCGCGAAGGCTCCAACCAGACCGAGGGCGTCGCCACCATGCTGCTCAACGCTTCGACGCTGGGCGGCCGGGTGAAGGCCGACGTCATCGTCATGGAGTCGGACGAGCGCTACGCCCGCCTGACCTTCCGGTATCTGAAGCCGACGCACTTCATGATCCTGAACATCCTGCGGGACCAGATGACCCGCAACGGGCACCCGGAGTTCATCTGCGGCAAGATCGCGGACGCGGTCTCGGACGGCATGCGCCTGATCGTCAACGCGGACGATCCGCTCTGCGTGCTGGCCGCGGGCGGCCGGGAGACCGTGGGCTTCGGGCTGGAGAAGGCGGCCGTGGACGGCGGCGCCTCCGGCGGCGTTTACGACGACGGGAAGTTCTGTCCCGTCTGCGGCGGCGAGATGGTCTACGGCTGGCGCGGCTTCGGCGCGCTGGGCGACTTTTCCTGTCCGGCCTGCGGCCATTCCCGCGGCGAGCCAAAATACCGCCTGACCGCCTTCGACGCGGCCGACGGGACCATGACCGTCGCCGAGAGCGGCGGCGCCGAGACGGAGATGACCTGCGGGATCCGCTCGCTGCACCACGCCTACAACATGCTGGCGGCCTTCGCGCTGTGCCGGGAGCTGGGCGTTCCGGCCGAGGCGGTGAAGCGGTCCATTTCCGACTATTTCCTGACCAACGGCCGCATCCGCTGCTGGGACCAGGCGGGCCGGCGGCTGGTGCTGATGACGTCGAAGCACGAGAATTCGGTCTCGTACAACTATTCGCTGAGCTACGCCGCCCGGGAGGGCGGCAGTGTGCTGGTCATCGTGGACGCGGTGAGCCGGAAGTACTTCACCGGCGAGACCTCGTGGCTGTGGGACATCGACTTTGACCGGCTGGCCGCGGATTCGGTCCGGTCGGTCTGGCTGGCGGGAAAGTACGTCTGGGACATCGCCCAGCGGCTGGAGTATTCCGCGGTGCCGCCGGAAAAGGTGAACGTGCTGGAGACGCTGGACGGGATCCGGGATATGCTGGCCCGCGAGACGGGGGACGTCTACGTCGTGACCTGTTTCTCGGACCGGGACAAGTTCCTGTCCCGCCTTCCGGCGGACGCGGCGGAACGAAGGGAGATGTGAGCCATGATCCGGATGCTTCACCTGTTTCCGAACCTGATGAATTTGTACGGCGACTGGGGCAACGCCGCGGTGCTGGCCGGCGCGCTGGAGCGCATGGGCGCTTCCGTGGAGCTGGTCGAGACCGACAATGCGGACCGGGTCGACCCCAGAAGCTTCGACTGGGTCTTTATCGGCGCCGGCACGGAGCGGCGCACCGCCTTTGCCGCCCGGCGACTGGCGGACAAGGCCGGGGCCTTTGCCGAGGCGGCCGAGGCGGGAACGGCCATGCTGTTCACCGGGTCGGCCTGTGAGCTGGCCTGCCGCCGCATCGAAGGCGGGGACGAGCCCCTGGCGGGGCTGGGCCTGTTCGACGCCGTCGTGCGGCGCACCGAGGAGCGCCAGACGGGAGACGTGCTGTACGCCAGCGACCTCAGCGACCGGCTTTGCGCCGGGTTCCTCAACAAGTCCGGCTTTCTGATCACGGAAGAAGCGCCGCTGTTCCGGCCGATCTTCGGCCCGGGCAGCTTTGAGGACGGACATCAGCTGGACGCCGACGGCGAGGGGCTGGCCCGGGGCGGCGTGATCGCCACCTATGTGACCGGGCCCATCCTGGTGCGGAATCCGTGGCTGAAGCGGATCGTCGCCGACGGGATCTTTTCCCGGGCCTGTCCCGGCGCGGTGCCCAGGCCCTACGACGACGGGGCCGCGGAAAAGGGCTGGAAGGTCACCGTGAGCGAACTGGAAAAGCGGAAAGCCGCCGCCGCGGGGCGGTGAGCGGTCCGCGCGCCGAGCGGACAGACCGCCTCTGAGAGATCCCCTGCGGATCGCCCGGAGGCGGTTTTGACAAAACGGAGCTGCTTCCCCGTGCGGCGGGCCGCCCGCTCCGACCAAAACAAGAGAAGAGAGGCCAGAGACAGGATGCAGTACAGGACGGACAGATACGGCAGCGAGCTCTCCGTGCTCGGCTTCGGGTGCATGCGGTTCTCCAAAAAGGGCGGCGGCATCGACGTGGACAAGGCGGAGACCGAGATCCTGGAGGCGTACCGCGCCGGGGTGAACTATTTCGACACCGCCTATATCTACGGCGGCAGCGAGACCGCCGTCGGCGAGATCTTCGAGCGGAACGGCATCCGGGACAAGGTCCGGATCGCCACGAAGCTGCCCCAGTATCTGGTCACCGGCCGGGCCGCGCTGGACCGCTATTTCAACGAGCAGCTGTCCCGGCTCCGGACCGACCGCGTGGACTATTATCTGATGCACCATCTGACGGACGTCGCCATGTGGGAAAAGCTGAAGGCCGTCGGCATCGAAGAGTGGCTCCGGGCGAAAAAGGAGAGCGGCGCCATCCGGAACGTCGGATTCTCCTATCACGGCGGCACCGAAGGCTTTCTGAAGATCCTGAACGACTGGGACTGGGACCTCTGCCAGATCCAGTACAACTATTTCGACGAGTTCGCCCAGGCGGGCGTGGACGGACTGAAGGCCGCCGCCGCCCGGGGGATCCCCGTGGTCGTCATGGAGCCTCTGCGGGGCGGGAAGCTCGTGGGTATGCTGCCGGAGCCGGCCCGGCAGGTCATGCGGGAGAGCGGCCGCGGCTGGTCGCCCGCCGAGTGGGGCTTTCGCTGGCTCTACAACCAGCCGGAGGTCACGGTGGTGCTCTCGGGCATGAACTCGGTGGAGATGGTGCGGGAGAACTGCCGGACGGCGTCGGAGGCCGGCGCGGGACAGTTCACAGAACGGGATTTCGCGACGCTGGCCCGGGTGACCCGGGAGATCCGGGCGCGGGAAAAGGTGGGCTGTACGGGGTGCCGCTACTGCATGCCCTGTCCCCGGGGCGTGGACATCCCGGGGACGTTCCGCTGCTATAACGCCATGTACATCGAGTCCAAGCGCCAGGGGCGGTTCCAGTACGCCCAGACCGTCGGTCTGACCCGGGAGCCCGCCTTTGCCGACCGGTGTATCGGCTGCGGCAGGTGTGAAAAGCACTGTCCCCAGGAGATCCCCATCCGGGAAAAGCTGAAAGAGGCCGACCGGGCCCTTCGCCCGCTGCCGTACAGGCTCGGGATCAACGCGGCGCGGCGGTTCCTGTTCCGGAAAGCGAAGACCGGCGGGAAAAAGTCCTGAGCGGGGAAACGGCCGGAAAAAGAACGAAAAAAGGGCGCCTTCTCCGGGTTTTCGGAGAGGGCGCCCTTTCCGGTACGGTCGGGAGCCGGAGTCAGAGGCCGAGGACCACCAGCGTCGGCGGGTTGAACAGGCGGGGGACGAAGGTGTGGTTGGACAGGCCGGGGCTGACCACCAGACGGCGGTCGTAGATCCCGCGGGTGTACCGGGGGAAGAGGCCCTGTCCCGGAGCGAAGATCCCATGATCGCCCACGCGCCACTGGCCGCCGTGGGCGTGGCCGGAGACCACCGCGTCGAAGCCCAGCGGCCGGATATAGCGGTCGTAGATCTCCGGGTGGTGGCTCAACAGCAGCTTATAGCCCTTTTCCCGGGCGAAGGTCCGCAGGAAGCGGACGTTGGGCGCGGGGGTGTGAAGGTGGTCGCCCGGGATGATGGCCGAGTTCACCCCGCCGATCCAAAAGCCGTCCGCCCGCACGTAAGCGTCCTCCAGCAGCACGGCGCCGGCGGCGCGGATGCGGCGGCGGTTCTCGTCGTTGACCGCGAATTCGTGGTTGCCGACGGAATAGTAGACCGGGGCCGTCTCGCAGAAACGGCGCAGCAGCTCGAACCCGGCCAGATTGGTGTGCCGTTCGTCCGGCGCATAGGGACCGTTTTCCCCGTCCAGCGCGGACATGAAGTCCCCGGGGATGAGGATCAGATCCGGGCGGACGGACCGGACGGCGGCCAGGACGCGGTCGTGGTTCCGGTTGTGAAGGTCCGCCACCACGGCGGCGCGCAGGCCGAGCCGCGTCCCGCCCGGCAGCCTCCAGTATTCGATCTTCAGGGCCTGCGGCCGGTTCAAGCGCGTCATGCGGCGATCCGAAAGAAGCGTCACCAGTTCAGCAGCTCGAGCATGTCGCGGCTGACCTGCTCGGGCGAGACCGTGCAGCCGCATTCAAAGGTGACGTATCCGGTATAGCCCGTCTCGTCGATGGCCTTGAAGATGTTGCGGTAGTTCAGCTCGCCGGTGCCGGGCTGGTTGCGGCCGGGCACATCGCCCACGTGGATGTGGCCGATGCGGCCGATGTTGGCGCGGATGGTGTCGATGACGTTGCCCTCGGAGATCTGCTGGTGATACACGTCGTAGAGGATGGTCACGTCGGGCGAGGCGACCTCGTCGATGATGTCGGCGGCCTCGGCGGTGGTGACCAGATAATAGCCCTTGTGGTTGACCAGAACGTTCAGCGGCTCCAGCACGATCCGGACGCCGGAGCCCTTGATCAGCTCGGCGGCGCGGCGCAGGGCTGTGACGATGTTGGTGTGCTGGACGTAGCGCGAGACGTCGCTGCGCTCGTTGCCGGTGGTGACGCAGATGTTGGGGCACTTCAGCTTGTGCGCCGCCTCGAGAGTCTCTTCCATGGCGCGCAGGAAGGGATCGTGGACGTCCGTCCAGACGATGCCGCGCTTCATGTAGAGGATCTCGTTGATCGCCGGATCGCGGCTGGAAAAGAGCAGACAGGACTGCTGCATGCCGGTCTCGTCGATGACCGCGCGGGCGCGGTCCAGATCGATGTCGCGCCAGCCGAGCATCTCGACCGCCTGAAAGCCGTTTTTCTTCGCCTCGCGGTATTTCTGGTAATAGTCGCCTGCGAACCAGCCGCCGTTTGCGGAAAGCGTGAACATAGCAAGTTCCTCCGAGATCGTCAGATTGTTCCGGGCACCCCCGGCAGAATGATTATAGCATACGTCCCGGACCGATGCAAGAAGGGTTTTCAAAAAAAGACCGAGACGCGCTCCCAGCACAGGAAAACGGTCTCCGCCCGGCAGGCCGCCAGCCGCCGCCGGAAGGTCTCCGGCGTGTCGAAGACGAAGATCTCCGTCCGGCCGCCGCCGCGACGCCGCACGAGATAACGCGAGCCCAGCTCCGCCGGACAGGGCACGCCGGACAGCCGCCCCAGCCGCCGCAGCTCGTCGTCGGAG
>JAEERN010000079.1 GCA_016285815.1 Clostridiales bacterium | reverse complement strand
GTCTGACCGTCACCAACGAGCTCATGGGGCTGCACCGCAAGTGCGGCCGGCGGGACGAGGCGCTGGCCGCGGCGGACGAGGCGCTGGCGCTGGTCGAGTCGCTGGGGCTGGCCGGGTCGGTCTCGGCCGGGACCACGCTGATCAACGCGGCCACGGTCTGCAAGGCCTTCGGGATGGCGGAGCGGGCGCTTCCGCTGTTCGCCCGCGCGCGGGAGCTCTACGAGGCCCATCTGGCCCCGGACGACCGGCGGCTGGGCGGTCTTTACAACAACATGGGGCTGGCGCTGGCCGATCTGGAGCGGTACGCCGAGGCGCGGGACTGTTACGGGCGCGCCGCCGCCGTCATGGACCGGGTTCCGGACGGACAGCTGGACAAGGCCGTCACGCTGCTGAACCTGGCCGATCTGGAAGAGTCCGAGCGCGGCCCGCTGGAGGCGGAAGAGGCCGTTTCCGCGCTGTTGGCCGAGGCCGAAGCGCTGATCGACACGCCTTCGCTGCCCCGGGACGGGTATTACGCCTTCGTCTGCGAAAAGTGCGCCCCCGTCTTCGGGCATTACGGCTGGTTCCTGGCCGAGAAAAAATACCGCGACGCGTCCCGGAGGATCTATGAAAGGACTTGAGCTTTCCCGAAAATACTACGAGGCCTTCGGCGCGCCCATGCTGGCGGCCGAATTCCCCGAGCTGGCCGGGACTCTGGCCGTCGGTCTGGTGGGACCGGGGTCGGAGTGTTTCGGCTTTGACGACGAGATCTCCGCGGACCACGATTTCGAACCGGGCTTTTGCCTGTTCGTGCCGGACGAGCTGGACAGCCGGACGGCGTTCCGGCTGGAGCGGGCGTACGCCAAGCTGCCCGCCGAGTTCATGGGCTTTTCGCGGCAGAAGATCGCCCCCGTGGGCGGCAGCCGCCGCGGCGTGATCCGCGTTTCGGACTTTTACCGCAACAAGACCGGCTTCGCGCTGGGGCCGGACACGCCGGACGAGTGGTTCTCCGTGCCCGAATACGCGCTGGCCGAGGCCACCAACGGCGAGTTGTTCGCCCCGGGCGACGGGCTGTTCGCCGCCATCCGCGAAAAGCTGCTCTCGCCCCCGCGGGACGTGCGGCTGAAGCGGCTGGCCGGCCGGCTGCTGCTGATGGCCCAGTCCGGCCAGTACAACTACGGCCGCTGTCTGGCCCACGGCGAGACCGCCGCGGCCCAGTTGGCCATGAACGAGTTCGTGACCAGCGCCATGGGCGCGATCTTCCTGCTGAACGGCCGCTATATGCCCTATTACAAGTGGAGCTTCCGCGCGCTGCGCGGTCTGCCGCTGCTGGGCGACCAGGCGGACATCCTGGAATACCTGCTGACCACCGGAAACGGCGAGGACTATCGCGATTTCAAGGCCGAGTCCGTCGAGGATCTGGCCCAGAAGATCATCGCCGTGCTGCAGGACCGCGGCCTGACGGACGCCGTGTGCGGCGACCTGGAAAAGCACGCCTATTCCGTCAACGACCGCATCGCGGATCCGGACGTCCGCAACCGCCACGTTCTGGCGGCGGTCTGACCTCTCGCGCGCAAAGCGTACCCTTCCGCGCCCCGCGCCGCATCGCCGCGGGCCGCGTTCCATCAAAAAAAGGAGAATCGATATGGGACTTTACGATGAATTCCGCTTCAAGCCGGCCTCGTGGCTGCCGCACAGCGAGCTTCCTCTGGAAGAGCTCGAGCGCGTTCGCAATATCCGCCGGGAGGACATGGAGTACACCAACGAGAACGGCTTTTCCGTGAAGGTCGTTCTGGATCCGACCCTTCACATGGTCCAGGATATGTTCTACCGCATCCTGATGTCCGATCTGGAGGACAAGCCCTTTTCCATGATCTGCCCCAACCAGTGGCCCGGCGCCTACTCCTCCGTCGCCAACATGCTCAACAAGTTCAACGTCTCGGCCCGCAACGTCCACGCCTTTGCCATGGACGAGTGGGCCGACGAGGACGGGAACGTCGCGCCGCTGACCTACGGCGCGGGGCTGGGCTATTCCTTCATGAACCACTTTTATTACCGCATCCGCGAGGATCTCCGTCCGCCCGTCGACCACTGGCACACCCACAGCAACGAGACCCGGGGCGACAACGTCTATTCGGACATGATCGACGAGATCACCGGCGGCGGCGTGGACGTGATCTACACCGCCACGGGCTGGCCCGGCCACACCGCCTTCATCGACCCCCGCTGCCGCGAGTTCGCGGCCGGCTCGCTGGAGGAGTTCCTGCAGCTGGGCTCCCGCATCGTGACGGAGACGCCGCTCACCATCTGTGAAAACTCGCTTTTCGCCCCCATGGGCGCCTCGGGGGACGTCTGGGCTGTGCCGCCCAAATCCGCCACCATCGGCCCGCGGGACGTCATGCACGCCAAGGAGTGCGTCGAGCTGCACAACTTCGTCAACGCCGACGGCAGCTCGTGGCAGAGGATGGTCTCGCGGCTGGAGCTCTACGGCCCCATCTCCATGGAGTGCCCCGCCTCGATCTACCGCCTCGGAAAGGGCACGTGCTACGTGTCCGAGGCCATCGCCAAGCCCTTCGCCAGCTGGCGCTGCGGTCAGGCGGACAAGGATCTGTGATATGAACGCCATCGTCCACACCAAGCTTCTGCTGGAAGACGGCATCGTCTGGGACGGCGCGATCACCTATGAAGACGGGCGGATCGTGTCCCTCGGGCCCGTCGGCCGGGTGGCGATCCCGGCCGGGACCGCCGTTCTGGACGCCGGCGGCCTGTACACGGCCCCCGGCCTGATCGACATCCACAACCACGGCGGCCCGGACGTTCTCTTCCACGAGGATCCCCAGGGCTGTGCCGCCCACTTCCTCCGCCACGGCGAGACCACGGTGCTTCCGACCTTTTACTGCGACCTGACGCTGGAGCAGATGCTCTCCGGCAGCCGGGTCCTGCGGGCCGCGTCCCGCACCGGCGCGGGACGGATCATCGGCGGGCTGTATATGGAGGGGCCCTATATGGGCGGCTTCGGCAGCAACCAGAACGCGATCCTCTGGGGCGGCGAGATCCGGCGCGGGGAGTACGCTCCTCTGCTGGACGAGGTGGCGGGGTTCGCCCGCATCTGGGCCGTGGACCCGGCGCGGCCGGGGATCGAAGGGTTCCTTCGGGACCTGAAGGCGGCCGATCCGGACGCCGTCATCGCCATGGGCCACTCCCGCGCCGCGGCGGAGCAGTGCCGGCGGCTCCGCCGGTACGGGCTTCGGCTGCAGACGCACCACGGAGACTCCGGCAAGGCGCCGGGCCGCGCCCAGGGCACCGTCGGCGCCGGGTGCGACGAGTTCACGCTCTACGACCCGGATGTCTACGCCGAGCTGATCTGCGACGAAAACGGCATCCACGTGGATCCCGACATGCTGCGGATGGTGGTCCGCACCAAGGGGATCGAGCGCATCGTGCTGATCACCGACTCCATGCCGGACAAGGGCCACTTTCGGAACAACGAGGCCGAGGGGATCCTCTTCGGGCCCGACCTCAACTACGACTACGAGGGCCATCTGGCCGGCAGCCATCTGACGCTGGACAACGCCTGCCGCAACCTGATGGCACACACCGGCTGCGGCCTCTGCCAGGCCGTCCGCATGGCCAGCCTCAACCCGGCCCGGCTGCTCGGCCTCGACGGCGAGCTCGGCAGTCTGGAGCCGGGCAAGCGGGCGAACCTGATCCTCATCGACGACACGGTCCGGATCAGCGCCGTGATCCTCGCCGGCGAGACGGTCGCTCTGCCGTGACCGGCCGTTCCGCCCGGAGCAACGAAGACAAATAAAGAAAAAACAGAGAAACAGAAGGCCATTCTCTCCGGGGACGTTTTCTTCTTCGCCCCAGACCGGCCGCGCCGCGATGGGGGCAACGCCCGCGCGGCGCGGGGATCAGAATTGCAAACTATGAGACCGTTCCGCGCCGACCGCGGCGCGGGTGAAGGGAGAATGCCCGATGAAAAACAGACTGTTCGCCTGGCTCGTCATACTGGCGGCGATCGTCGTTCTGCTGCCCGCTGCGGCGCCAAAGACCGGGGCCGCAGCCGCGCCGACCAAACTGTGGGTCGCGCCGACGGAGGTCAACGGCCTCCCCGCGCAGATCGACGTGTTCCGGAAGAAGACCGGCGGTACCACCATGAACCCCACGTATACCTATCTGCTGTGCCTGCCCGGGAACGCGATCCTCTCCGAATGTTTCCTCTCCTGGGACGGCGATCTGCAGGCGACCGTCGGCGGAGCCGTCTACGACAGCGGCTCCTGTCCCATCCCGCCGCCGGATCAGGAAAAGACGTATGCGTTCAAAAATGGGAACCAGACCCTGGCGTCCTTCAAGGTGAAGACCTATCAGGGCTCTCCGGACGTGCCGGCCGTCTTCCTCGACGTTGACGAGAGCAACGGGAACCCCACCATCGCGCAGATGGACGGGGATCCTGACCACAACGTGACCTGCACCGGCCGGATCAACGTCGGCGGCACGTGGTACGACATGCCGAAGCTCAAGGGCCGCGGCAACGCGACGTGGGAAACAGCGGACGACAAAAAGCCGTACAATGTCACGACGGACAAAAAGATCGCCTTCCCCGGCATCGGCACACCGTCGAAAAAGTGGTCGTTTTTGGCGGAGAATCTCGACCGCAGCCTGATGGGCAACCGCTCCGGCTTCTTTCTCGCTCAGGAGCTGGGGATCGGGCAGGAGACCGCGTCGGCGGACGTCTGGATGAACGGCGAGTATCAGGGCTGTTATACGGTCACGCCCAAAACCGACTCCTTCGTCCCGAAGGATGGCTTTCTGATCGAGCAGGACAACTATCTGGAGCCGGCCGTGGCGGACGGCGGAGATCCCCAGTTCACGCTGGAAGGCCTGAAAGAAGCCTCCGGGTGGTCGTCGTGCTACAACCGCATCACCGTCAAAAAGATGGGCGATAACCTTCTGCTGAAGGACGGCGCAGTGGACGAAAGCCCCGAGAATCTGGAGGCGGCCGCCGAGAACATCCGGCTCTGGCTGCAGGACGCCTGGGACGCCATCCGCTCCGATACCGGATACAATGCCAAGGGGAAGTATTATACCGAATACATCGACCTCGCGAGCTTTGCCAAGATGTATCTCATGCACGAGTACGTCAAGAGTTACGACGTCTGCGCCGGCAGCATCCTGTACCACCGGGACGGACAGACCGACGCCGACAAGCTGATCGCCGGCCCGCTCTGGGACCTGGACAACGCCATGGGCTCCACTTATCGGAACAGCTCGCTCGGTGAGGCGGACGACCGGCAGCACGGAGACCGCCGGAGCGGTCAGGGCGACTTCATCCCCAACATCACCGAGTACAAGACCTCCGTCTACAAGACCCTCGGCCGGCACGCTGACTTTATGGAAGAGGTCTTTTATCAGTACAACAAGCACCGTGCCGCCTTTGACGCGCTGGAGGCCGACACGGCCCGGATGATCGGTGCGCTCGAGGCTTCCGCGTTGATGAATCACGCCAAGGTCAATGATCTGGGAAACGGCACCGGCCGGAACAACCACTATTACCGCAGCAACACCGTGCTGGGAACGGGCGATTACCAACAGACCTACGTCGCCACGCAGAACTGGGCCGACTATACGGCGAACCTGCTGACCTACCTTGCCGCCCGCACCCGGTGGTTCGGAGCCACGTATTACGATCCGGATTTCGTGGATCCCGACACGTGCGCCCACAATACGGACCCAAGCCTCTACGAGACGACGGTCGTCGAAGCCACCTGTCTGGCCGACGGATCCGTCACGTACGTGTGCCCGATCTGCCGGCACACGTACACCGAGGTCCTCCCGCGGATCCCCCACGACTATCGGGACGGCGCCTGCGTCCGCTGCGGCGAGACGCTTCTGACCGCCTCTATCGTCTGCAGCGAAGGCGCTTCCGTTACGGTCTACGAGACGCAGGACCTTGACGGCCCTTGCGTCCGGGACGCGACCTCGGCAAACCCGCGCAGCAGCGACACGGGCTTTATCGACTGTTCCGGCGACGGGCAGATCAATTTCGTCGTGGAGCTGGCACCCTGCTATGAGATCGTGAGCGTGACGGCTGCGCCATCCAACTCGTACAAGAATCTCAAGTTGCCGGCAGACCTTGGGATTGAAAACGGCTATCGGCTCACGAAGGTCAAGGGGGATCTCACGATCACAGTGACGGCCGCCGCCGCGCACAACTACGAGACCGTCGTAACGGCACCGACCTGCACGGAGGCCGGTTTTACCACCTACACTTGTTCGGACTGCGGCGACAGCTACGTCGGAGATCCCGTCCCGGCCACGGGCCACACGTACGGCGCTCCCACCTACGAGTGGATCGAGACGGCAGACGGCTGGACCGTCACGGCGACGGCGGTCTGCAGCAACAATCCAGCCCACGTCGAGACCGAGACCGTGACCGCGGCGTACGAGGTAACGGCGGCGCCGACCTGTACGTCGGCGGGCGTCGGCACTTATACGGCGACCTTTACCATCGCGACGTTTGAGACCCAGACCAAGAAGGTCGACCTCGAGGCCACGGGCCACGCGTACGGCGCTCCCACCTACGAGTGGATCGAGACGACAGACGGCTGGACCGTCACGGCGACGGCGGTCTGCAGCAACGATCCAGCCCACGTCGAGACCGAGACCGTGACCGCGGCGTACGAGGTAACG
>JAEERN010000078.1 GCA_016285815.1 Clostridiales bacterium | reverse complement strand
TCTCTGGCCGGCCGAAGAGACGGAGATCGGCGCGGAGCTGACGCTGGGTCCGGAGCTGGGCGACGAGCTGGCCGAGCTGGAGACGGACCCCGGCGAGGAGATCCTCCTTTCCGTGGAGCCGGGCGGCGACGCGCAGCTCCTGTCGGAGAACCAGCATCTGCTGACGGGACCGCTGGTGATCCGGGCGCGCCGCGCGGAGGACGCGGCGGCCGCGGCGCGCGTCTACGACGGCGTGGCGGCGGTCGAGGGGCTGGACGTGCCCGGAACGGTGCGCCTTTAGCCCCTCAGACCGGGCGGAGAACACAAAAACAAGCGCCCCTTTCAGCGAATGCCGAAGGGGGCGCTTTGGCTGCTGTGCGATCGGGGACCGCCCGCCGTCACTTGACGCTGAGGGCGATGATGTTCAGAACGATGCAGACGACGATGAAGACGATGCTGATGACGATGGTCACCTTGCGGAGCTTGGCGTCCAGATCCTTGGCCTTGGAGCGGGCGACGATGGACTCGGAAACGCCGCCGATGGCGCCGAGGCCCTGCTTGGAGCCGCTCTGGAACAGGATCGAGAGCACGAGGGCGATGCAGCAGACGAATTCAACGATGGCAAGGATGATTTGGAACAGACGCATGGCGATCATATCTCCGTTTCGTGTGGAAAGTAGTTCTCATTTACAGTTCGCCTTATATGATATCACACTTTCCCGGGTTTTGCAAGGGGAAAATCGGAAAACGAAAAATTTTTTTCGTCCGCCCGGGCGGACGCGCCGTCAAAGCTCTTCCGGTCCGTCTCCAGCCCAGTGGTCGTAGAACTCGGTGCCGCGCCAGAGTCCGTTCAGCATGGCGCGGAAGGTGGTTTCCTGGCTGCACCATTCGTCGATGCGGGTCAGGCCGTAGGCGCGCCAGTCGGTGAAGAACCGGTTCATCTCGGCGGGGTCCGGGACCTCGTCGCCCATGGTCCCGCGCTTCAGCCGCACCCAGCGGAGCGACAGTCCGGCCTTTCCGATGCGCCACAGGCGCAGCGGGTCCCCGGCGACGGCCTCGGCCGCGCGGTCGAGACAGGCCTGCAGCCGGTCCAGCACCTCGGGGCGGAACAGGGGCGTGTCCAGGTTGTCGTTGAAGCCTACGTGGATGTTCTCGCGCTCGGCCACGCCGCAGAGCTCGTCGATATACTGCCGCACGAAGGGGGCGGCGGGGCCGTAGTAACAGTCGGTGAACTCGCGGATGTGGCGCGCCACGTCCGTGTCCGGGTCCCACAGCAGCCGGGAGATCACGTATTCCCGCAGCTCGTTGAAGTCCGTGCCCCCGCGGGAGGCGCCGTTGGCCTGTTCGAAGACGCCCTTGACGTGGTTGTCGCGGAAGGCGCGCATATTGGGCTGGAGCACGTGCCAGTTGGGGTGCGGCGCGGGATAGTGGGCGAAGCAGGTGGTATAGTCCCAGATGTAGACCCGGTCGCAGACCTTGCCCCAGTTGCGCAGGTCGGTGATGAAGTCCGACCGGCTGCCGTCGGGCAGGAGCACCGAGCGGTCGTCGTCGCAGGTCTCGAAGGGGTGGGCGAAGCAGGCCTCGATGGAGCAGAGGCGGACGCAGACGTTCTTCCGCGGGCGGACCTTCGTCGGGATGGGCCGGGTGTAGTTGTAGGCCAGCGTGTCGAAGATCACGTCCGGGAATTCCGGCTCCAGCCGCTCGGCGATGGCGTTGACGAACTTCAGAAGCGTGCCCGAGGGGCTTCCCTCGGCCAGATCGCTGGCCAGACAGGCCGGGCAGTGACAGCCGACGCCCCAGTCGTTCTGGGACAGGGAGATGAGCCGGGCCCCGGGATGCTCCCGCAGGGCTTTGCGCGTGCTCTCCACGGCGATCTCCAGCACGTCGGGATTGGTGAGACAGAGCTGGTTCTTGTTGCGGGTGGTGACGCGCCTGCCGTCCACCAGAGAGAAGTATTCCGGATGGGTCGGGCCGTAGACGTCCGGATCCACCATGTTCTGGAACGAGTGGACGAACCATACGTAGTTCATGCTGCCGCCGTACCGGGATTTCAGCGTGCGCATGCCGCCGTTGAGACGGCACTTGACGGCGAAGCGGGGGTACATGCCGGTCTCGTAGTAGTTCAGGTCGCGGTACTCGAAGGCGGGAGCGGAGGCGACGTCCAGCTCGGGCAGCGTCAGCCCGGGGACCGAGGGGATCTGCTCGCAGGTGGCGGTGAAGAAGCGGCAGCCCAGCCGCTCCAGCAGGTCGTAGGCGCCGTAGATCACGCCGCGGACGCCGCCGCGGACCGTGAGGACGCCGTCGGCGGTGGACAGGGTGAAGGCGTCCGCGCCGAGGCCGTCGTCCCGGATCAGGGACACGCAGGGCGCGGCGGCCTCGGGCCGGATCTCCACCCGGCGGCCGGTCATGAGGCTGAGATAGTGGCGGAGCTCGCCGGCGGCGTACTCCGCCTGTTCGGACGAGCCGGGAGCCAGATGGATCGAGATCGGGGACAGGGGCGCTTTGCTCATGGGGATCACCTCTTCTTTTTTGTCGGCGCGGACCGGTCCGCGCAGTCGGTCTTTCTGCGGAAAGGATACCGCTGGGGGAAAAGCGGCGGCTGCCGCCGGACATTCCCTTCATGCCTTGGGACAGTGGCGTGAATAAAACGGTGTCTATTTACGCTGATTACTCGTCCGCACTCGTGGAGCAGTTCCCGCTCTCTGAAACGGTCGTGTGGGCAGCTTTGATAATAGATCGAAACGGAATAATCTCGCACAACCGGAATGTATCAGTCGGAATTCATAAACCGATCAAAACCCGTCTGCACTTTTTCAAAAGTGTAATTGATAATGTTTTCAAAGCAATCGCTCTTTAGCAGATATCGTACAAAGTGAGTTCCGAGGTAATAGCCTACATCCGGGTGACCTTCAAAACGGACCCAGTCGCCGAAATAGCGTTGACTTTCCTGCGTCATTTCACCGAGATCACAGTAAAAAGAGTGCTTTATCAATTCTAAATTCCGGTCGCACCACTCTTTCCAACCGTTTTTATTTTGATGAAAAAAGCCGGCGTCTCCGATGATTTCCTGTTCGAAGACCATTGCTATGCCTTCCGTAAACAATTGCCAAAGAAACTCCTCTGCCATAGAATTGCTATTGTGGTACAAAGAGCCGTATTGACCCTGAAATACGTGGCCGAGTTCATGAACGATCAATCCTGTCATATCGTTCTTATTACACCAATCAAGCTCCATAATTTTCTCGATTCCGAGAAGGACCGTTATTTTTTCGTGAATCTTTGTGGCCCAGCCTGCCCCGTTGCATAAACCGAGGTATAAAACGATATCGGCATCAACGGATTTGCCGAATACCTCAACGATTTTCTCGTCAAGGTGTTCCGAAACCGCATAAAACGCGCGAACTGCTTCTTCGCGCTTTTCCTTTCCGGTAAGTACTGCATTTAACACCGGTAAATAGTCTTCGCTCCACGAATAACCCGCATTGATACAGTCCCTCATGTCGCTCAGACACAGTTCCTTCGCGCCGGGAATCCATTTATCAATATAGTTATTCCAGTTGTCAAGATTGAATTGTTCTGCGTCATATACAGACGGAAAGTCGATAGATGTATCTATGATTCTCACTTTGTTTCCTTTCACGCAAATCCCGATTGTCTATCTCTTTGTTATCAATGTCACGCACTCGACATGGCTCGTTCTTGAAAACTGGTCCACGGCGACGGCTTCGGCGGGGGCGTAGCCGAGGTCCGCGAAGCGTCTCAGGTCGCGCGCCTGGGTGGCGACGTTGCAGGAGACGTAGACGACGCGCGCCGGCGCCATCGAGCAGACGGTCTCTATGACATCGTCCGCAAGTCCTTTGCGCGGCGGATCGACGACGACCGCGTCCGGTCGGACGCCGCGCCGCAGCAGCTCCGCCGCGGCCTCGCCCGCGTCCGCACAGAGGAACTCCGCGTTCGTGACGCCGTTGCGCCGGGCATTGGCGCGCGCGTTCTCCACCGCCTCCGGCACGGTCTCCACGCCGATCACGTGCGCCGCCGCGCGCGCGAGGCAAAGCGAGATCGTTCCCGCGCCGCAGTAGAGGTCGAGCACCGTGTCCCGCCCGTCCGGCGCGGCGTACGCCAGCACCCTGTCGTACAGGCGCTCGGCCTGCGCGGGATTCACCTGGAAAAAGCTCTGCGGCGAGAGGGCGAAGCGCAGTCCGCACAGCGTATCCTCCAGCGTGTCGCTGCCCCAGAGCGTGTAAAACTCGCCGGCGAGGACCGTGTTGCCGCGCGTCTTGTTGACGTTCAGGATGACGCCGACGGTCTCCGGGCACGCCGCGCGGACCGCCTCCGCCAGCGCGCCGGTGCGCGCG
>JAEERN010000077.1 GCA_016285815.1 Clostridiales bacterium | reverse complement strand
GGTGGAGGACTCCGGCGGCGGACAGAGCGTCCAGCCGGGCGGCCAGCCGCAGGACCGGCGCGAGCTCGCGGCCGGCCAGCACCTCTTCCGTCCGTCCGGTCAGATCGTTGACCTCGTAGACCGCCTCGCGGATGCCGCTGCCGTAGAGCGCGCGGACGTTGCTGCCCTGAAGGTAGAACGCCAGCGCGAAGATGGCCGCCGTGACGGCCAGAAGGATCGCGGTGATGAACGCGGGGGAAAACGTCTTTCTTCGCATGGGATGGCCCAGCCTTTCTGTTTGGGATGCCCGGAAAGCGGCCGGGCCCGTTCCGGCCCCGCCGGATTCAGCGGAGCAGGACGCCGCGGAAGAATCGCTCCTGAAAGCGGATGGTCCGCAGGATCTCCTCGTCGGACACGTCGCGACCGTCCAGCGAGACGATCCACTTGTCCTCGGCGTCGTCGGTCCGGTGCCAGACCGCGATCACCTTGCCCTCGAAGGTCTCGAGGGGCCCATCCGCGCCGAAGACGTAGGCGTCCTGCTCCTCGCCGTCTCCGGCGAAGATGCCCTCGACGTATCCGTAGTTCACGGGATAGCGAAGGTCCGGCCAGCTGGGGTGGCGGCTGCCCATCGGGCGGTCGACGACGCCCTTCACGGTCTTTCCGACGACGCTCTGCACGGGCCTCACCCCGGATCGCGGCCCGACGGCGTGCCGACGGGACCGTCTTCTCCGTCCGGCTCCGCGGCGGCCCCGGCAGATCCCGCCGGGACGGCCTTTTTGGCCTTGCGCCGGGTCCTGGACAGGGGGTTCGCGTCGGCGGCCAGCTTCAGCTCGCCGGGCGCCAGATGGGTGTAGATCTGGGTGGTGTTCAGCTGCTCGTGGCCCAAGATCTCCTTCAGCGTCAGAACGTCCACCCCGTTCTGGTACATCAGCGTGGCCGCAGTGTGGCGAAGCTTGTGGGCGGAGTATTTCTCCGTGTCCAGCCCGGCGGCCTCGAGATGCTTTTTGATCAGCTTTTTCACCGTGATGGCGGCGATGCGCTTTTTCCGCTCGGACAGGATCAGGGCCGGCTGGCCCGGGTCGGCGTAGGCCGCGCGGACGGGGAGATAGTCCGCCAGCGCGTCGCGGCAGGCGCGGTTGAGATAGACGACCCGCTGCTTGTTGCCCTTGCCCGTGACCGTCAGGGTCTCGCCCTTGATGTCGCCCAGATCGATGCCCACCAGCTCGGACACCCGCAGACCGCAGTTCAAAAACAGCGTGACGATGAGATAGTCCCGCTCCGCGTCCCGTCCGGCGACGCCGTCCAGCAGCGCCAGGCTCTCGTCGGCGGAGAGATAGCGGGGCAGCTTTTTGGCCAGCTTGGGATATTCCAGCTCGGCGGCCGGGTTCTCGTCCAGCAGCATGGCCTTGGCCGTCAGATACTTGAAAAAGGACTTGAGCGACGAGACCTTGCGGGCCCGGGCGGCGTCCCCCAGCCCCGGCTTGACCGAGGCGGCCGATTCGCCGGGGCGGACGTATTCCCGCTCCCGCGCGAGGAAAAAGCTGAACTCGTACAGGTCGGAGAGGGTCACGGACTTCAAAAGGGGAACGTCCACGTCCGCGATGGAGATCTCGTCGAAGGGAACGTCCGGTCCGGCCAGACCGCGCAGCCGCTTCAAAAACCGCAGGAACATGCGCAGGTCGAGATAGTATTCGTCCACTGTGGCGTCCGACTTTCCGCGGACGGTCTCGGTGTAGACGAGAAATTTCCGGAGGACCTCCGGCGTGTCATCGGCAAAGGTCAATTCGGCTCAGCTCCTTTCCGAGATGATTATAGCACAAGGGGCGAAAAAAAGAAAGGGCGAATCGAAAACTTGCTCTTGCAATCGGTGCCGAAACATGGTATCATAACACCAAAGACGTTCCGGGCTTTTCCCCGGAAAACTTCCCGAAAAAAGGAGAGCAAGCGTATGTCTGACAGCGTTCTTTCCCAGTTCACCCAGACCGTGGTGGAAGAGAAGAAAGCCACCGGCCGCCGTTTCAAGGTCGGCATCATCGGGACCGGCTGGATCGCCGAATCCCACATCGAGACTTATAAGCAGATGGACGACGTGGACGTCGTCGCCATGGCGGATCTGATCCCCGGCAAGGCCGAGGCCTTCGCCAAGCGCTTCGGCATCGAGGGGTGCCGCTTCTATCCCAGCCACAAGGAAATGATCGACGCCGAGGAGCTGGACGCCGTCAGCGTCTGCACCTACAACATGACCCACGCGGAATGCACGATCTACGCGCTGGAGCACGGCGTGAACGTGCTGCTGGAGAAGCCCATGTGCGTCACCACCGAAGAGGCCGTCGCCATCTGCCGCGCCGAAAAGGCCAGCGGAAAGGTGCTCTCCATCGGCTTCCAGCCGCGCTTTGACGCCAATATGCAGATGATCAAGAAGATCGTTCAGAGCGGCGCGCTGGGCGAGGTCTACTATATCCAGACCGGCGGCGGACGCCGCCGCGGCATCCCCAACAGCACCTTCATCGAGAAGAAGACCGCCGGCGTCGGCGCGCTGGGCGACATCGGCTGCTATTCGCTGGACGTGGTCCTCAACGCCATCGGCTATCCCAAGCCCCTGACCGTCACCGGCTACACCTCCGACTTCTTCGGCACCAGCCTGGAATACAGCGCACCGGAGAACGCCTGCCGCTTCAACGTGGACGACTTCGCCGCCGGCTTCATCCGCCTGGAGGGCGGCGTCATCCTCGACTTCCGCATCTCCTGGGCCATGCACATGGACACGCCGGGAGACACCATCATCCTCGGCAAGAAGGCCGGCCTGCGCATCCCGTCCACCGACTGCTGGAACGGCACCTTCGACAAGCCGCTGAAGATTTATTCCGACGTCGGCGGCCGCCAGGTCGAGACCGAGATCCCGCTGATCGACACGAGAAAACAGAAGGGGCTCTTCTATCAGAAGATCCGCTCGTTCCTCGACGCCATCGCCAACGGCGATCCGGCGCCCGTGCCCTCCAGCCAGATCATCTACAACCAGGCCATCATCGACGGCATCTGCAAGTCCGCCGCCCTGGGCCGCGAGATCGAGATCGAGATCCCCGAGATCTGAGACCTCGCTCGAAAGCTGCATCGAGACCGGACCGGCGGGGGAGCTTCTCCCGCCGGTCCTTTCGGAAAGGACATCCTCTTGAAACGAGTTGAGAACGTGCTCGTCGCGTCGGACCTGGACGGGACGCTGCTGGACTCCCGCAAGAACGTGGGGGAGAAGACCCGGCGCGCCATCGAGTTCTTCATGGACAACGGCGGCCGCTTCACCGTCTCCACCGGACGGCTGGTGGCCAGCTTTCTGATGCTGAAGGACAAGCTCTGCTGGAACGCGCCGCTGATCCTGGCCAACGGCTGTCAGATCTACGACTTCGCCGCAGAGCGGACGCTGGCCGCCTGTTATCTGCCGCGGGACTGCCGTCCCGCCATGCAGGCGATCCTGGACGATTTCCCCGGCACCTGTCTCGAGGCGTACAGCCACATGGCCTGCGACATGGTCCGGCCCAACGCCGTGAGCCGCGCCCACGCCGAAAGCTTCGGCTTCGGCTTCACGGCCCGCGCGAACGCGGCGGATCTGCCGGACAAGGTCTTCAAGACCCTGTTCACCAACGACCACGAGACGCTCTGCCGCATCCGGGAACGGGTCGAACGGGACCTGCCCCAACTGAACGTGATGTTTTCCAGCGAAGTGTTTCTGGAAGTCTTTTCCGGCGAGACCGACAAGGGCCGCGGCACGCTGAAGCTGGCGTCGCTGCTGGGGATCCCGCCGGAGCGCGTCTATGCCGTCGGCGATCAGGAGAACGATCTGACGCTCCTGCGCGCGGCGGGCGTCTCCTATGCGCCCGCCAACTCCGTGCCCGCGGTCCTGGCCGAGGCGGACGTCGTTCTGCCGGACAACGACCACGACGCAGTTGCCGCTCTGATCGAGGATCTCTGCACGCGCTATCCGGATCGCTGAAAACCGATCCCTTCGCCCGTTCCGAAAGCCCGCCGGGGAATGATCTCCGGCGGGCTTTTTTTGCGCGAAAAAAACCGCGCGCATACGAGCGGCGCCGTCATAAAAAGGGCGCCGCGTGCAAATGCTATCGGTATTCCGCGGCGACGCACGGGCAGGGAGGGCGGTCTGTGAAAAAACTCTTTTTCGGCGCGCTGGCGCTGTTGGCAGCCAGCACCGCGGCCGTGGCGCTGCACCTCTGGCTGGGGGACGCGGGCGGCGTCCCGGTGACGGCGGCGGAGGTGACGGTCTGCGACGTCAGCGAGACGGCCTCCTGCAGCGGAACGCTGTCCGCGTCGGCCCGGGAGAGCGTTCGCCCCGCCGGCGCCTGTGTGATCGAACAGGTCTGGGTCAGACCGGGGGACGAGGTCGAGGCGGGACAGCTGCTGTTCTCCTACCGTCTGCTGACGGACGACGAGCTTCGCAGCCGCCTCTGGGCCATCGTGGCCGGCGAGGCCGAGCAGAACGCGGACGAGGCGGCGGGAGACGTGCTGGCCGCGGCGGCGTTCTACGCCGCCAACGGGCGCATCCCGGACTGGTTCAAAAGCTTTTATCTCGAGCTTCCCGCCGCGCTCCCGCGGGGCGGCTCGGCGCTGGCCCGTGCCGGGATCGGCGGGACGGTGACCGGGGTCGCCGTTTCGCCCGGAGACGAGGTCAGCGGCGTCCTGCCGGCGGTGACCCTGGTCGCCTCCGGCGCGCTGACGGCGCGCGTGGACGTACCGCAGCAGTATCTGAACCGCGTCGCGCCGGGCCAGCGGGTCAACCTCAGCACGACGGCGGTGCCCGGCGTCTATTTCCCCGGCGAGGTGACGGCGGTGGACCGCGAGGCGCACGCCTCCGGCGGTCTGCTGGCAGCCGGGGAGACGGCGGTGGGCGCGGAGATCCGTCTTGACCTGGAGGACGGCCGTCTGGTCCCGGGCCTCTCCGTCCGGGCGGACGTGTTCCTGCGGCGATGGACCGGCGCGGCGGTGATCCCCTATGCGGCCATCCGCCGCCAGAACGGGACGTATCGCGTCTGGGTGCTGGAGGAGGACGGCACGGTGAGCAGCCGGACCGTCGAGGCGGTCTACGAGTACGCCGAGGGCGTCGTCGCGGCGGACGGAGCGGCCTGGACCGGCGTCCGGGTGGTGACGGACCCGCCGGAGGGTCTGGCCGACGGGATGCGGGTCTCGGCCGGAACGGCGAGATGAGAGCGGCGGACGTCGTGCGCCTGGCGTGGAAAAACGTGGCGCAGAGCCGGCGCGGCGCGGCGCTGGCCGCGTTGTCCGTCGCCATCGGCGTGGCCGCGGTGACGGCGCTGACGGCGGCCGGGAACACGGCGCGGGAGAAGATCACCGCGCTTCTGGCCGGATTCGGCATGAACGGCATCGTGGTCTTCGCCGGAGACAGCGAGGGCCTCACCGCCGAGGCCGGCGAGCGTCTGGTCCGCGGGGTCTCCGGCGTTTCCGGATGGCTTCCCTTCGAGATGTGGCCCGCCTATTTCGATTCGGGCCGAAGCGCTTCGGCCCCGTGTCTGATCGTCGGGACCGGGTCGGAGGCGTCGGAGGAGCTGGGGCTGTCGCTCTGCGCCGGGCGTATGTTCACCGACGGGGAATGCGCCGCGGGAAAGCGGGTCTGCGTGGTGGACCGCACGCTGTCCGAGGGCGCCTACGGCTATGCGCCGGGAGACGGGCGCACCCTGACGCTGGCGGCGGAGGGGGGCCGGTACGATTTCGAGGTGGTGGGTGTCTGCTCGTCGGTGGGCGATTCGCTGAAGCGCCTGACCGGCATCGACGTGCCGCCGCTGATCTTCATCCCGTGGACGGCGCTGGGGTACGGCGAGGACACCAGTCTGGACCAGGTGGTGCTGCGGCTGGACGGGGACGCGGAGAGCGGCCGTGTCGCCCAAGAGGTCGAAGAGGCCGTCCGCGCCTCGGTGCCCAACGGGCGGCTGTTCCAGGTGGAGGACATGAACGTCTACAGCGGCGGCTTTTCCGGCGTGCTGGACACGCTGACGCTGCTGCTGTCCGCCACGGCGGCCATCTCGCTGGCCGTGGCGGCGCTGGGCGTGGCGAACGCCATGCTGTCGGCCGTGGCAGAGCGCAGAAGCGAGATCGGCGTCTGCAAGGCGCTGGGGGCGACGGCGGCGGACGTCTGCGGGCTGTTCCTGACCGAGGCGCTGCTGACGGCGGCCGCCGGCGGCCTGATCG
>JAEERN010000076.1 GCA_016285815.1 Clostridiales bacterium | reverse complement strand
TGTTTCTCTCCATAAACTTCGATTTATCTATTTCTTTGTCATCAATGTCACGCACTCCACATGCCTTGGGACAACAGCGTGAATAAAAATGCCGTTATCAACGCTGTTGTCTCGACCCGCCTCGTAAAGAATATGCTGTCGATCACTATGCAAAAGAAGATTTACTCATTCAGAACATGGGGGTAAGACGCAGTAAGCATCAGCTTCTTCACATAGTGCGGCAATTCATCCCGAACATCTTTGTCGTCGAGCACATTGAGAAAATCATCCAGCTCCTGGCCCCAGCCCCGTTCCGCATCCTCTGCGGTCAATCCGTGATCGAGCAACAGCCGAAGCGTCTCCATCATGCTGCCCCGCATATAGCCGCAGAAGTTATAGATAGGCTGCTGCGGCGATCGTTTTGATATCTGTCGGGAGCGAATCCAAGTCACAACAGAAACAGCCCTCACCGTAGTCCGGCGGGATCACGATCCCTTTGTTTTCGGCCAGAACTCTTTTCACGGCGGAAGAGTAAGAAGTGCCGAACAGATCCCGAAGCAAGTCTTCGACGGGCGCGCGTTCGCGGCCGGCCGTTTCCACCATACGACGGGCTGCTTTTTGATGCTGATTCGCAACGGCTTCCGGTACGATCTCTTTGGACGGATCGAAATCAAGAGGAAGAAGGCCATGCTCCTTGGCGTTCGTTAACATGGAATCGGAAGCTGAGCGGAAATCCCATTGTCCTTTAGCGTTCATTTCAGCACCCTCTTGACGTTTGCCTGCGCGTCCTCCGATCCCACCGCGCGTCTGTCATCACTAAGCCTTTCGGCAATGCCGTAAGGATCAGGATGGGGTTCACGCCGACGCGCTTGGGGACAAGAATGCGGGGCCGCGGCCCTTGCCGTGCGGGCAGGCCTATTTCTGCCAGACCCGGACAGAGTCCACGATGAAGCAGGTCTCGTAGTCCGTCGGGTCGGGGCACGGTTCCAGCGGCGGGCAGAGGGACAGGACCAGGTCCTCCGGCACCTGAGAGACGCCGTCGCCCCAGGAGGTCACCGCCACGAGCTCGTCGTCGTAGAAGAACCGGTATTCCGTCTCGGTCCAGTCCAGCGCGTAGGTGTGGAAGGCGCGGCAGGCGTCCGGGATCTGTTTTTTGTACAGGTGCAGGCTGTCCAGCTCGCCGGGAGCGGCGGCGCTGTGCCGCATGCCGGCGCAGTGAATCGTCGTCTCCACCTCGGGGACGAGGCCGTCCGGCGTGCGGAAGCACTCCATGATGTCGATCTCCGCACCGCCCGGGCCGCCCCGGGAACAGTCCGGCTCGTAGGGATGGTCCGCCTGGATCCAGAAGGCGCTCCAGAAGGACCGCTCGCACCGGTGGACCGCCTCGCTGCAGATGCAGCGGATCTCGAAAAAGCCGCGAAGGAACTTCCGGTTGGCCTTGATCTCGCCGCAGTACCAGCCGCGGCCGAAGCGCCCGTCCCGGTAGGACTGGCGGATGACGAGGCGGCCGTTTTCCACCGAGACGGCCTCCGGCGCGTTGAAGGCGTTGCGCTCGACGCCGACGTGGCGGTAGGACCACTTTTCCAGATCGAGGTCCCCGCGGTCGAAGGTGTCCTCGAAGACAAGGCGATAGTCCGGCGGAACGGGCATGAAATCCTCTCCTTTTCGTTCGCCGCGGCGGGCGCGGCGGTCTTCCGGTCCCATTATGCGGCAAAACGCCGCGTTTGTCAATAGAAAAAACGGAAAACGGGCCGCGCGGCCGCCGGAAAGGGGAGAGAGACGGCGCCGGGGGAAAGGTTTTCCCGCCGTGCCCTTGAACTTTCGGCGCGTCTGTGGTAAAATAAACTTGACTCTATGCGCGCGCAGAAAAGGGAGCGATGGAATGAACAAAGACAAGCTTTTGATGCTTTTGGAAAAAGACTGCAAGCTCAGCGTGGAACAGCTGGCCGCCCTGTTGGGATCGACGCCGGAGGAGACCGCCGAGGCGGTCTCCGAGCTGGAGAACAACGGGACCATCCTGGGTTACGGGGCGACGGTGGACTGGGAAAAGACCGACCGCGAGCTGGTCACGGCGCTGATCGAGGTCAAGGTCGTGCCCCAGCGGGGCGAGGGCTTTGACCGCGTCGCCAGCCGCATCTATCAGCACCGCGAGGTGGATACCATCTATCTGATGTCCGGCGGCTTCGATCTCATGGTCATGCTGGTGGGCAAGACGCTGAAGGAGGTCGCCCTGTTCGTGGCCCAGAAGCTGGCCACGCTGGACTCCGTCTCGGCCACGGCCACCCATTTCGTTTTGAAAAAGTACAAGGACAGAGGCGTGCTCTTCGTCAAGGAACCGACCGAGGATCACCGCACGCCTCTGGTGTGAGGTCCTATGAGCATATCGGATAAGATCAACCGTACCGTCGCGGGGATGAAGCCTTCGGGGATCCGCCGGTTCTTCGATCTGGCCTATACCATGGAGGACGTGGTCAGCCTCGGTATCGGCGAGCCGGACTTCGTGACCCCGTGGCACATCCGGGACGCGGGCATCTATTCGCTGGAGAAGGGGATGACGGTGTACACCCCCAACCGCGGCCTGCCCGCCCTTCAGGAAAAGGTCGCGGAGTATCTGGACCGGCGGTTCTGCCTTTCCTACGCCCCGGACGAGGTGCTGATCACCGTGGGCGGGAGCGAGGCCATCGATCTGGCCGTCCGCGCCCTGATCGAGCCGGGGGACGAGGTGATCGTGCCCGAGCCGTGCTTCGTGTGCTATGATCCCATCACCCGTCTGGCCGGCGGCGTGCCGGTGCCGCTGGAGACGCTGGCGGAGGACGGGTTCCGCATCCGCGCGGACCTGCTGGAGAGCAAGCTCACGCCGCGGACCAAGGCGCTGATCCTGCCGTATCCCAACAACCCCACGGGGGCCGTGATGCACCGCGAGCATCTGGAGCCCATTGCGGAGATCTGCCGCCGGCACGATCTGATCGTCATCTCCGACGAGATCTACGGCGAGCTGACCTACGGCGACCGGCGGCACGTGTCCATCGCGTCGCTGCCGGGCATGCGGGAGCGGACCGTCATCGTGTCCGGCCTGTCCAAGAGCCACGCCATGACCGGCTGGCGCATCGGATACGCCGCCGCGCCGGCCGAGGCCATCAAGCCCATGACCAAGATCCACCAGTTCGCCATCATGTGCGCGCCGTCCACCAGCCAGTACGCCGCGATCGAGGCGCTTTCGGCCGGGGACGAGGACATCGAGGACATGCGCGAGCAGTACGACGGGCGGCGGAAATACATGCTGGAAGAGCTGCGCCGGATGGGCCTTCCATGCTTCGAGCCGGAGGGCGCGTTCTATATGTTCCCGGACATCCGGGGCACCGGTCTGACCAGCGAGGAGTTCTGCCGCCGGCTGTTGACCGAGCAGCGGGTGGCCGTCATCCCGGGCGACGCCTTCGGCGCCAGCGGCGAGGGGTTCGTCCGCTGTTCCTACGCCTATTCGATCCAGGCCATCGCCACGGCGCTGGAGCGGATTGAGCGCTTCATGAGGTCGCTGGGGGCCGTATGAAGACGCTGTCCCTTTCGGCCCACGCCAAGCTGAACCTGACGCTGGACATCACCGGCGTCCGGGAGGACGGCTATCATCTGCTCCGGTCGGTGATGCACACCGTCGCCCTGCACGACCGGGTCACCGTGACCGCGGGGCCGGCGGGGGAGACCGGGGTCTCGCTGACCGCGGACAAGCCCTTTATCCCGACGGACGGGCGGAACACGGCCGTTCAGGCGGCCGGGGCCTTCTGCCGCGCGGCGGGGCTGGCGCTGGAGGTCCGGATCCGGATCCAAAAGCGGATCCCCGTGGGCGCGGGCCTCGGCGGCGGCAGCGCGGACGCGGCCGCCGTGCTGCATGCGCTGGACCGGCTGACCGGCGCCCGTCTGGGGACGGAGCGCCTGTGTGAGATCGGGCTGGGCGTCGGCGCGGACGTGCCCTTCTGCGTGCTGGGGGGCGCGGCGGAGGCTGCCGGCATCGGCGAAAAGCTGGAGCCGCTGCCGTGCCTGCCGCAGATGCCGGTGGTGCTGGTCAAGCCCAGGCTCGGCGTTTCGACGCCGCTGGTCTACCGCGAGTTCGACCGGACGGGGCCGGGGAAAAAGCCGGACAACGACCGGGCCGTCCGCGCGCTCAGGGAGGGAAACGCTGCTGAGCTTTGCCGCGCCTGCGGCAACGTGCTGATGCCTGCGGCGGCCGCGATCCGGCCGGAGATCCCCGGACTCTGTGAAAGACTGCGCGCGCTCGGCGCCGCGGCGGCGGAGATGACCGGAAGCGGCGCGGCGGTGTTCGGGCTCTTTTTCCGGGAAGAAGATGCGGCGGCAGCCGCGCGGGAGCTGCGCGGCGGGCGGGAAACGGTGATCCTGACCCGCCTGTGAGCGGAAAAAACAGTCCTATTTTCTCCCAAAGGAGTGTGTTTATGAAAAAGATCGTTCTGAAGAAGTATCAGCACATTTTCGCCGTCGGGCAGGAGACCTATCCCCAGGTCCACGCCTCGACGCTGGAGCTGCTGCCGGACGGGACGGCCGTAGCCGCGTGGTTCGGCGGCACCGAAGAGGGTGCACCGGACGTTCGCATCCGCTTTTCCAAACGGATGCCGGACGGCACGTGGCGCCGGTCCGCGGCGGTGACCCCGGACAACGGGATCCAGGATTACAACCCGGTGCTGCTGTCGTACGGCGGCCGTCTGATCCTCTGGTACAAGGAGGGGCAGAACCCGCGCAGCTGGAAGACCTATACCTGTGAGAGCACCGACGGCGGCGAGACCTGGGACGAGGTCCGCGAGCTGGTGCCGGGCGACTTCGGCGGGCGCGGGCCCGTCAAGGACAAGCCCGTCGTCCTCTCCAACGGGGACATCCTGGCCGGCGCTTCCATCGAGGACCGGCAGGTGCGGTGGCACATCTTCGCGGACCGGTCGTCGGACGGCGGGAAGACCTGGGAGAGCAGCGGGCCGATTCCCATGACGCCCCCCTATTCCGCCCGGATCATCACGGACGCCGGGACCGAGCCCGAAGGGTCCGGCGGTCTCATCCAGCCCACCGTTTGGGAGCACCCCGCCTGCGACGGGCGGGTCAGCCTGTTCGCCCGGTCCTCGTGGGGGGCCGTCTATCGCTCGGATTCGGCGGACTTCGGCCGCACCTGGTCCGTGGCGCGGCCCACGGCGATCCCCAACAACAACAGCGGCCTGGACGCGGTCATGACGGACAGCGGCATGCTGGCCCTGATCTACAACCCGGTCGGCCGGAACTGGGGTCCCCGCTCGCCGCTGGTGGTGAGCCTTTCGCCGGACAACGGCGAGACCTTCTGCGACACGCTGACGCTGGAGAAGATCCCGGGCGAGTTCTCGTATCCGGCCATCATCGCCCGGGGCGACAAGCTGTATATGACCTACACCTGGAACCGGGTCACCGTGGCCTACGCCGAGGCGGAGATCGTCGACGCGGACTGACGCCCGGCCCGTCTGAGACAGGAAACCGTTTGAAGATCCGCCCGCCGTCCTTTTTTCTGAGGGCGGCGGGCGGATCTTGCGGAAACCCGGGTCCCGCTTGAGGTCGGCGGTTTTGCGGGAAACAGGTACCGGCGAAATGCACAGAACAGCGGCGGGGGAACCGGCTGAAATTTGGCTATTATTCGCGGCATTGTCTCCGTTTTGTCGTTGCTTTTGCGGAAAGGGTGATGTATAATAGTCGTAGACAGAGAAACAGAAAATAGAAAGTTAGCGGGAAAGCGATCACCGAAAGCCGCGAAAAATGCGGTCTTGTTTTGGTGATCGCTTCATTTTGCGACATAACAAGGCTAACGATTTTGAAAATGAGGCTGGATCGGCGGATCCGGGCGAAAAAAAGAAAACGGCGCCGCGGAGTGGTCCTCCGCGGCGCCGCAGCTTGTGAGTTCCGGAACGCCGGATCACCTGGCAACGACTTTTTTCAGGTGCACGAAGCGGGGCAGGCCGTCTTCCTTGGTCAGACAGGTCTCGCCCTGGATCAGCGGCAGGCAGTAGTCGATGAAGCCCTGTTCCACGCCGTTGCCGGCATCGTTGATCCACTCGAGGGGGACCTTCTTCTCCGCGTTGGCCACGACGGACAGGTCGAACAGCTCGGGCTTGCACTGATAGCCGTTCCCGTCGCGGGTGCAGGCGAAGCCGACCATCTTGTCGGTGATGCCGGCGACGGCGGACTCGACGGCGACCTTGCCGGACAGGCAGGATTCGGCGATGTCGGTGCCGGAGGCGCAGTGAGCGGCGCAGCGCTGGAGCAGGCTCAGCTCGATGGGACGGACCTTGGCGCCGGTGGCCTTTTTGACCACGTCGGCCAGTCTGGCGGCGAGGCCGCCCAGCTGGGCGTGGCCGAAGCCGTCGGTGCCGGAGGTCTTGGCCTCGGAGACAAAGGTGCCGTCGGCGTAGTGGACGCCCTCGGAGACGGCGACGATGCAGTTCTTCTTTTCGTCGTAGACGCGCTTGACGTCGGCCACGAAGGCGTCCATGTCGAAGTCGCGCTCGGGCAGGTAGATCAGATCCGGGCCCTCGCCCTTGACGCCGGCCAGCGCGGCGGCGGCGGTGAGCCAGCCGGCGTGGCGGCCCATGCACTCGATGATGGTGACCATGCCGGTGTCGTAGACGTGGCAGTCGCGGGAGACCTCCATGACGGAGGTGGCGATGTACTTGGCGGCGCTGGCGAAGCCGGGGCAGTGGTCCGTGCCGGCCAGGTCGTTGTCGATGGTCTTCGGGATGCCCATGACGCGGCACTCGTAGCCGTTCTTCATCATGTACTTGGAGATCTTGTTGCAGGTGTCCATGGAGTCGTTGCCGCCGTTGTAGAAGAAAT
>JAEERN010000075.1 GCA_016285815.1 Clostridiales bacterium | reverse complement strand
TCCGCCTCGGCCTTCGCGCGGGCCGCGCCGGCCTCAAGCTCCGCCGACTCGGCGCGCAGCGCCTCCGTCGCGGCCGCCGTCGACTCGTTCTCCCGGCGCAGGGCCTCGCACTGCTCCGTCAGCGTGCCCTTTTCCCTTTCCAGTTCCTGATACTCCTGGATCTTGGCGGCAAGGATATGCAGCTTCTGCGTCAGAAGCTGGTTCTCGTTTTTCTGCTTGGCGATATATTTCTTTGCCTCGGTGATGAAGCTGTCCACCTGGGCCTTGTCGTACCCGCCGTTTTCGCGGTACTCAAACCCGCTCACGTGACCCGGTCTCGATTCGCTCATAAGTCCTTCGTCCCCCGTATTTGTATTTGCTCAGACGCCGCGGTCAAAGGATCGCCGCGATCACCTGAAGCGTCAGGATCGTCGCAATGAAAGAAAGATCCAGAAAAAAGCCCTGGCCGATGCCAATCTTGTCAAACAGCATCCGGAACGGAAGCAAAAACGGTTCGGTCAGCATATGCATCACGCCGTAGAACCGGGTGTCGCGCGCGCCCGGGATCCAGGACAGGATCGCGCGGACGAACAGCAGCAGCGAGATCAGCTCGATCAGGCCCCGCGCCACATACCGGATATACAGCGTCACCGTCTCCAGCATCAGAAGTAGAGACCGTTGCTTTCCAGCTCGTCGATGATATCGCCCATGATGCCGACGTTATAGGGCGTGATCAGGAAGGTGTTGTTGGCGACCTTCTGGATCTTTCCCTGGAAGGCATAGGCCACGCCGCTGAGAAAGTCCAGCAGACGGCGGGCGATCTCCTTGGGCGTCTGCTCCAGATTGATGACTACGGTCTTCTTGTCCTTCAGATGGTCGGCGATCTCTCTGGCGTTGTCAAAGGTGTCGGGTTTGACCAGGACCACCTGAAGCTGGGCCGTGGCGTTGATATTCACGACGCGGTTCCCCGTGCGCGCGGAATAAGGCTCGGACGCATAGGCCGAGCCGGTGCTCCGGACCGACGGAGCCTTGGTCGTGGTCTCTTCGGTGTATTCGTCGTAATTCCCGGTATCTTCCTCGTAATCGTCCGATTCGGTAAATTTCTTGATCCGGTCAAGCAGTCCCATGTGAACAAGTCCCCCTGTAAAAAAGTGTAAACTATCTTACCTATATTATCCCGTAAAAAAGCCGGATTGTCAAGTGGAAAAGCGTCAAATCCGGCGTTTTTTTCCGCTACCGCACGACCTTGCCGTCGGCAAGGTCCGTTCCCGACACGATGACCTCGTCGTTGGTGAACAGCGCGCCCCGGTCGCTGTCGCTGGCCCGCACCAGATAGTATCCCTCGCCGTTGAGCAGGATCTCCACCGGCTTGAACACCGCGCGGACGCCCTCGAGCACATAAACGCCGCTGACACCGTCCTCCACGCGCAGCCCTTCGGCGGGCACGCGGAACCCCTCGTACGACGCCGTGACCACCGAGGCCCGCTGGTCCCGCGCCACGGAGACGTCCGCCAGCGGGATGTCGCAGGACAGCAGGATCAGCGCCCGCTGTCCGTCCGCGGCATAGACCCGGCGCGCGGCGGTCATCTCGTACCGCCCGCCGCCGACGTCCACCGTCAGCACCTTCCCCGGCTCGGCCGCTTCGGCCCCGGCCCGGTCCGTGATATAGGCGAAATACCAGGTATAGCCGCGGATCAGCTTTCCGGCCACGCGGTCCGCGTCCGGCGTCAGGGCGCCGGAGGCCAGCATCTGCTCATAGTCCTCGTAAGAGCACGACAGCAGCTTTTCCAGATCTACGACCTGCTCCCAGCCGTCGGCCCGGCCGGAGAAGTACCCCGCGCCGTCGGCGGTCACGCCGGAGGCGACGGCGGCGGCGGCCTCCAGCGACCGCGCCCGCTCCTCCAGCGCGGCGACGGCCGCGTTCACGGTCTCCTCGCTGCCCAGACAGCGGTCCCTCAGGACCAGCGCGGCCAGCAGACCGCTCTCCTCCGCACCGCTGCGAAGGCCGCCCTGTCCGTTGACCGAGACCAGCCCGCGCGACAGCGCGGCGATCTCGCCGTTGACGGCGGCCAGCTCGTTCCCGCCGGTCTCGGCCTCTTTCACTTGCTGCAAAAGCGCCAGCCGCGCTTTCACCGCGTTCAGCTCGACGTAGGCGTCCCGCGCTGCACTGCTGCGGAAACAGACGGCGACCGTTTCGCCGTCTCCGATCTTTTCCCCGTCCCTCGCCAGCAAAACGCAGGGAGCGCCGCGGTTTTTCAGCACCAGCGACTCGTCCCGGAAGATCAGCCCGTCCGCGTAGAACCCGACGTCGGCGGTCACCGCCTGCATCCGGACGGTCTGCACGGTCTTCTGGTTGACCGTGACGGCCAGATAGGCCAGATATCCCAGCGCCGCGGCGGCCACCGTCGTGATCACCGCCGTCAGCAGCCGGATCAGCTTTTTGGACATCCCGTCTGCCGCTCCCCTATTCCGCCGCCGCCAGTTCCAGGTTCCGGTCCGGAACGATGGTCGAGATGGCGTGCTTGTAGACCATGCGCTGTCTGCCTTCCGTGTCCAGCACCACGGCGTAGCTGTCGAACGACTTGACCGTGCCGCGGAACTGGAAGCCGTTCATCAGGAAGACTGTGACGCCGACGTGCTCTTTTCTCGCCATGTTGAGAAAATAGTCCTGGATGTTCATCTGCTTCTGCATGCATATACCTCCCCGGTGAAACTCCCTACCATTTCACCAATAGATTGCAAACACTCCTCATATCCCGCCGCGTCCGCGTAAGTCAGCATGTGGACGCGCCCGTCGTTTCGAAACCAGGTCAGCTGGCGCTTGGCGTAATTCCGCGTGCGGCGGCGAAGCTCGTCCGCCGTCTCCGCCAGCGGCCGCTCTCCTCTCAGAAAGGGAAGCAGCTCTTTATAGGCGATGGCCTGAAGGCTCGTCTCGGAGAACCCCCGCGCGAACAGCGCCCGCGCCTCTTCCACCAGACCGCCCGCCAGCATCTCGTCCACGCGCGCGTCGATGCGCGCGTAGAGAAACGCCCGCGGCACGGGCTCAAGCCCCACCATCAGCGCCCGGAACACGTCCCGCGGCCGGGGCTGTCCGGCGTACACCGCGCCAAGCGGGCTCCCCGTCAGCTCGATGATCTCCAGCGCGCGGACGACGCGCTTGACGTTGTTGGGGTGGATCCGCGCGGCGCTGTCCGGATCCTTTTCCCGCAGACGGGCGTGAAGCGCCTCCGCGCCGGCCTCCCGGGCATAGTCCTCCAGCGCCTGCCGCAGCGCGCCGTCCTCCGGCGCGGGGGCAAAATTCTCGTCCCGGATCACCGCATTGACGTACTGCCCCGTGCCGCCCACGATCACCGGCAGGGCGCCGCGTCCGTGGATCTCCCGGACCGCCCGCCGCGCCATCTCAGCGTACCGCACGACGCTCATGCTCTCCGACGGGTCGCACACGTCGATCATGTGGTGCGGCACCCGGCGCCGTTCTTCCGCCGTGGGCTTGGCCGTTCCGACGTCCATCCCCCGGTAGAGCTGCATGGAATCCGCCGAGACCACCTCGATGCGGAACCGCTCCGCCAGCCGCAGGGCGGCCGCCGTCTTGCCGGAGGCCGTGGGCCCGACGATGCACACCACGGGCGGCAGCGCTTCCCGTCCCTCCGGGGAACGGACCGCTTCGGGTTCCGTCATACGATCCGGGAAAAGCGCTTTTCCAGCTCGGCGCGGGTCACGGCCACGGCCACCGGGCGGCCGTGAGGACAGGTCTTCACCGCGGGGTCGAAGACCGCCCGCCGCGCCAGCGCTTCCAGCTCGCGCAGATCGTTCTTGTCGCCGCCCCGGATGGCGGACTTACAGGCGACCATCTTGAACAGCCGGTCCCGCTTTTCCACGGGGTCTCCCGTTCCCGCCCGCAGGGCGGCGGCCAGCTCGGTCAGCGCGTCCTCCGCCGCCGTCCCGGCGTACTCCGGCGGAAGGGCCCGCACGATGACGCTGGAGCCCCCGAAATCCGCCACCTCGAACCCGGCGGCCTCGGCGGCGGCCAGATCCCCCAGGATCAGCGTCTTGTCCTCCGGATCCAGCGCGCAGACCGGCGGATCCAGAAAGCTCTGCCGCGCCGCGGCGCCCGCGCCGGCGCACAGCTCGTTGTATCGGATGCGCTCGTGGACGGCGTGCTTGTCGATCAGCAGCAGGGTCTCGCCCCGCTCGGCGACGATGAAAACGCCGAACAGCTCGCCGACCACCCGCAGCTCTTCCTCTGTCTCCGCTATTATACCACTCTGTTCCGGGGAAAAATTGTCGTTTTTGTAAATAAATTCACGGGTTTGCAGGGCTTTTCCGGAGGTCTCCTCCCGGGAAAAGGCGCCGCCGTCCCGCAGGATCGCCCCGCCGTCCGCTCCTCCGGCGGCAACGCCGGACAGGATCCCGACCCAGCGCGGGCCGCGCCCGGTCTCCGCCGCCGGCGGCCGGTCCTTCTCTTCCGGCCGGCCCGCCCCGGGGCGCGTCTCCGCGGCGGGCTCTTCCTA
>JAEERN010000074.1 GCA_016285815.1 Clostridiales bacterium | reverse complement strand
GAGCGCTGCGCGAGTCGGCCTGCGCCCTGCCGGCCGACGGCTTCCTGCCGCCGGAGATCTGGGTGGACGGCGCGCCCATGGGACCGGCGGACTGGCTGAGAGCCGCGCTGGACGTGCTGGCCGGGGCCGAAGAGACGGCCGTCCGGCCGGGCCCCCAGCTGCCGTCGCTGGACGTGCTGCCGCAGGTCCGGGACTGCGCCTTCGCCGGGGAGTGGTGCCAGAGCGACGCGTTCCGCGACCGCTATCTGTCCGACCGCCTGCGCTGGCAGAGCTGGACGATGCGCTGGTAGACTTGCGCCGACGCGAAAAAAGACCGACCGGCCCGGCGGGGATACGTCCCCGCCGGGCTTTTTTGCCGCGCGGACGGAAATAATTTTTCGAAAAGCCCTTGACAAACCGTTCTACATGCTGTAGAATAACAGTGTACTACATGGCGTAGAACGGAGGAGCTGCAATGAACGAGATCCAGATGGGGGCCGCCGAGGCCAGATTCGCCGACGTGATCTGGGACGGCGAGCCGATCTCTTCGGCCGAGCTGGCCCGCCGGGCGGGAGAACGATTCGGCTGGAAAAAGACCACGGCGTTCACCGTGCTGAAGCGCCTGTGCGACAAGGGGCTTTTTCAGAACGACAAGGGGACCGTCACCTCGCGCATGTCGCGGGAGGAATTCTATTCCCGCCGGAGCGAGCGCTTTGTGGAGGAGACCTTTTCGGGGTCGCTCCCGGCCTTTCTGGCCGCCTTTGTCTCGCGCAAAAAGCTGACCCCGGACGAGGTCGCCGAGCTGAAGCGCATGGTGGAGGCCTACGGGGAGGAGGGCCGTTGACATGGAAGCGGTGTTTTTAAAGGTATTGAACATGAGCATCGCCGCGAGCTGGCTGGTGCTGGCGGTGGCGGCGTTCCGTCTGTTGTTCCGCCGCGCGCCGAAGCGCGTGGTCTGCGCGGCGTGGGTGCTGGTGGGGATCCGGCTGGCGCTTCCCGTCACCGTAAAGAGCGTTCTGAGCCTGATCCCGTCGGGCGAGACGGTCCCGGCGGAGATCCTCACCGCGGGGGCGCCGGCGCTTTCCACCGGGTTCGCCGTGGTGAACGCCGCGATCAATCCCGCCGTGGCCCAGAGCCTGGCCGCGGATCCGGGCGACAGCGTGAACAAGGCGCAGGTGCTGGCGGCGGTCTGCGCCGCGGTCTGGCTGGCGGGGATCGCCGCCATGCTGATCTACGCCGCGGTCAGCACGCTGCGCGTTCGGCGGAAGGTGCGCGAGGCCGTGCCCAAAGAGCCGGGCGTGTTCGTCTGCGGCGGGATCCCGTCGCCCTTCATCCTCGGCATCCTGCGGCCGAAGATCTATCTGCCCGAGGCGATCGATCCGGCCGACGAGGCCTGCGTCCTGGCCCACGAGCGGGCGCATCTGCGCCGGCGGGACCACCTGTGGAAGCCGCTGGGGTTTTTGCTGTTGTCGGTCCACTGGTTCAATCCGCTGATGTGGCTGGCCTATATCCTGCTGTGCCGGGACATCGAGTTCGCCTGTGACGAAAAGGTGATCCGCGAGCTGGGCGAAACGGGGAAAAAGCCCTATTCGGCCGCGCTGATCCGCTGTGCGATGCCCCGCCGGACCGTGGCCGCCTGTCCGCTGGCCTTCGGCGAGGTGGGCGTCAAGGCACGGATCCGGTCGGTGCTGAGCTATCGGCGCCCGGCGTTCTGGATCATCCTGGCGGCGGTGCTGGCTCTGACGGTCATGGCCGTCGTGCTGCTGACCGATCCGGTCGGGAAGCGCGGCCAGACAGTGGTTCCGGATCCGTGGCAGGGGACCGTGGTCGGAGACCTGGGCTATGACGGCGCCTGGGCCGAAGCGGCCGGCGCCGTGCCGGCGAGCGTAGGGATCCGCTATGACGGCGATTGGCCGGGCTTTCCCTTCGCGTCGGCGGGGGATGGGGCGGTCACGCCGCTGAACGCGGTCCGCTTCGCCGTGGAGAACGGAACGCTCCGGTACGGCGTCCGGGACGGCTCCCTTTGGGAGGACTGCGCCGAGCTGAAGCCGGTGTCTCTGCGGAAGAGCAATTTCGACGCGCTCTTCGGCGAGTCCTTCGTCTGGACCGACGGCGTTTCGGCGGAGGCGATCCGGACCGACTGCGCCGCGGCGGCCCGGGCGGAGGAAAAGATCGGCGGCGTCCGGATGGTGCTGACGCTGGTGCGGCGCACGGACGGGAGCCTGCTGCTGTGCCGCGCGGCGAACCTTGCGCCGAACGGGCCGCTTCAGGTCTGTCTGGTCCAACAGCTTGAGACCGGGGACGGCAGCCGGGAGGCGAGGACCCTGCGGGTCGAGGCCCAGACGGTCTGCGTCCTGGATGATATGGAATGCATCGTGGACAGCGTGCCGCCGGAGGATCTGCGCGATCTGCAGCTGACGCAGGAGGGGTTGTTCGCCGTATCCGCCGTCCACTATCTGCCGATGTACCGCGTGACCTCGACCGCCGAGCTGGCGCGGGTCCGCGCGGCTTTCGTCGGAACGGGCGAATCGTGGCACGGCCGGCCGAGCTTCGACGAGGCCGCGGCGGCGTACGACGAGGCGTTCTTTGAGGACCGCATGCTTTTTGTGGTCCGGGCGGTGAATTTCGACTGTATGCTGCACTCGGTCTGCGACCGGAACGGCACGCTTGCGGTCCATCTGGAGGCCGTCGAAGAGAACTGGCAGGATCGGGAATATACGGAGGACGGCTCGTTCTTCCTGGTGATGGCGGCCGTGCCGAAGGAGGCCGGTGCATACGCCTCGTATGAGGCGGACATCGAAAACCCGCAGCGATACCGGGACAAATTCCCCGGATATTTCGATCCGGAGGACGCCGGATGGCTGGACGTATACGCCTTTATCTTCGGCTGGGACGGCCGCAACGCGGAGACCGCCGTCTGCCGTTATGGCCTGACGGTCCGGTCCGACGAGGAGCTGGAGCTGAGCGAGGTCCTGCGGATGCCGCTGGCCTCGGCCCGGGAGATGCGGGCGATCCTGGCCATGCACCACCTTTCGGACCAGCGGATCCGGGTGATCCCGGCCGGGCATCCGCTGTCTAGCCAAGCCTGGAGCCAGGAGATCAGAGTCGACGATCCGGCGCTGCGCCGGCAGCTGGGGCTGGAGGAAAAGCACTGAGCGCCGGAAGGCCGCCGCGCAAAACGGTCCGAAGCGTTTTGCTTCGGACCGTTTTTTCCGGAAGCCCGCCGGGGTCCCGTCAGAGGGTGCCCGTGATCTGGAGCACCGCCGTGCCGGGAGCGGTGAGCCAGCGGCCGGTGGTCTCGTCCTGCGTGAAGGTCGCGGCGGGCACGGTGATGACGCCGGGCACCGTGGCGAACGCACCGGTGGCGGCGTCATAGGTGTACCCGGTGTTGACGGTCAGCGGCGCGCCGTCCAGCGTGACGGTAAGGCCGGACAGGACGGGCGAAAAGGTGTCGCCGACGGCGAGGCTGTCGCCGGCGGACGCGGCAGTGTTGCCGCTGTTTTCCACCGTCAGCGTGTACGTCAGCTGGCCGTTTTCCGTGACGGGATTCGGCGTCACGGTCTTGCCCAGCGTGAGGACCGGCCGGGCGGCGGCCGTGACGGTCACCGCGGCGGTCAGCGGCGCCGAGAGCGTGGGACCGTCGACGGTGACGGTGTTTTCGATGACGCCGGCGGTCTGGGGCGAGGCGAAGTCGTTGACCCGGGCGCGATAGATCAGCAGAACGCTGCCGCCCGCCGGAACGGCGACGCCGGTGACGGTGAGCGGCGGCTGGGCGGCGGCCAGCGGCGGCTGCTCTTCGCCGTTGACGTAGTACCCCACCGTGTCGCCTGCGGGCGTCAGGGGATAGACCGTGGCCCCGCCGAAGGCGAACGCGCCGAGGTCGTCCGTGACCGTCAGGTCGTGCACGGCGGTCTCGCCGCTGTTGATCAGACTGATGACGTAGGTCAGCGTGTCGCCGGCGGCATAGTCTCCGCCGAGGACGCTCTTCTGAAGAGAAAGCACCTGCACGATGCTGCCGGTCACGACGTTGGACGAGGAGACGCCGAAGCTCGACGTGAGCGTCGCCTGGTTGGTGAAGGTCGGCATGGTTTCGATTCTCCTTTCGCGGGGCGCAGAGCCCCGCGAAAGCATTCTATGCGGCGCGGCGGCGCTTTGACAGAAAAAGGCCGCCGCTGTGAGAAAAGCGGCGGCCGGGAGAGCGGGGGATCAGAGCCGGTGCAGAACGGGCTTCCGGTCTACGAAGACCGTGTGATAGCCGAATCCCGCCTGACGCAGCAGCTCGTATCCGTCGTCGATGTGCGAGCCGATGTCGCGGCTGCGGTGGGCGTCCGTGCCCACGGTGACCATCTCGCCGCCGACGGCGCGGAACAGCTTCAAAACGGACAGGCTCGGGAACGTGATCCGCTCCGGGTTCCGAAGTCCGGAGACGTTCAGCTCCAGCGCCTTGCCGTTTTCCGCGAGATAGCGCAGCAGGGGCTCCAGCGCGTCGGTGAAGGGGTCCATGGAGACGTTGAAGCCGTACTTGTACCGCATATAGCGGACGGGATAGCCGATGTGCGCGAACGAATCATAGCCGGGAAGGCGGGCCGTCTCGAACAGCTCGGAGACGTAGCGCGCCAGCAGCTCGTTGCAGCAGGCTTCCGAGCGGTAGTCGTCGATGTAGTAAAAGTCGGGCAGGCCGCGCAGATTGTGAAGCGAGGCGAGAACGAAGTCGAACCGGTGCGAGGCGAGGATCTCGCGGTAGATCTCGGGCCGTTCGTGCCCCTGCGCGATCTCAACGCCGCGCAGCAGCGTCAGGCGGCCCTTGACCGCCTCGGCGGCCTCGGCCATGCCCTCGTCATAGCGCGTGTCGTTGTAGTACAGATAGTCCGGCATGTGATCGCCGGGAAAAAAGCCGTTGCATTCGCAGTGGTCGGTGACGCAGAGCGCGTTCAGACCGCAGTCAATGGCGGCGGCCGCCAGCGCCGCCGGAGCGTCGTGTCCGTCGGGCGAGGCGTCGGAGTGGGTGTGAACGTCGGAGCGGTACATAGACAGGGTCCTTTCAAATCGGTAGATGCGGGAATAGTATACAACAAAACGGGGCAGGCTTCAAGAGAAGACCCGACAAAATTTTTTGAGGATTTTTCGAGAAAGGGTGTTGACAAACCCGGCGGATTGTAGTATGATATACAGGCTCTCCGAAAAGGAGCGGCCGACGAAAGTGGTTTTCCACAGCGGCCGGGCGGGAAAAATTTTTCGGCGGCGCCGAAAAAGGCTTGACAGGTCGGACGGTTCGTGGTAAAATACCAGAGTTGCCGCCCAAAGCGGGGCAGCAGGGAGTACCTTGTAAATTAAACAATGGAAAGACAGAAGCACAGCACCGCAGAAGAGTTTTAAGGTCCTGCCCGGATATGGGGCGGGGCGAACGGAACAAGAGCGAGATCATAAAGATCGAGCAAAGCGATATGTGCGCTTT
>JAEERN010000073.1 GCA_016285815.1 Clostridiales bacterium | reverse complement strand
GGAGTTCTGCTGGATCTCCTACGAACCCGAGAACGAGATAGCAAGAAAGTTGTACGCCTCATTCGGTTTTGAGGAGACGGGCGAGATGGACGGCGATGAGATCGTCGCAGTGCTGAAGCTGTGAACAATAACACAAATTCCTGTTTATCGATCTGTTTCTCAATTGGAACTCTATTGAATCTGTTGACCGGGAGGGATCCGCCGTGACCGACTACGACCGCCTGAACGAGACCCTGCGCGCGCTGACCGCAGGGGTGCCGCACCCGCTGGCCAACCTCGCCAACGCTTCGGCCCTGCTGATGCAGGGCCTGGAGGATCTGAACTGGGCCGGCTTTTATCTGGCAGAGGGGCGAACGCTGACGCTGGGGCCCTTTCAGGGCAAGCCCGCCTGCATCGAGATCCCCTTCGGCCGGGGCGTCTGCGGGACCGCCGCCGAAACGGGCCGGACCCAGCTGGTGCCGGACGTGCACCTCTTTCCCGGCCACATCGCCTGCGACGCCGCCTCCCGTTCGGAAATCGTCGTGCCGCTGTTCGCCGGCGGCGCGCTGCGGGGCGTGATGGATCTGGACAGCCCCAGCCCCGGCCGTTTTTCCGAAGCCGACCGCGCCGGACTGGAGGCCTTTGCCGCCGTGCTGGCGGAAAGCCTCTGACGGGCGGCCCCTCTTCCCCCTCCCCCGATCACAAAAGCCCCGGAGAGCGCCAAGCGCTCTCCGGGGCTTTTGAACGTCTGCTTTTTTCCGGCTTGCGCCGGCGTCAGAGCTGGATCTGCTGTTCGGTCCAGGGCAGGACGGCGATCTCGAGATTCCCGTTCAGCGTTCGGAGTTCGTCGAGGAACGCCTTTTCCTCCGCGGCGTTTTTCATGCGGATCTTGTACGAGAGCCGGAACATGGACCCCATGCCCGTGGTCTTCACGCCGGCGCTCTCCGCGCTTTTCAGATAGCGGGCGAAGGTCTCGTCGAACACGCCGCCGTACGCCAGCGACTCCGGGATCGTGATGCGCAGCAGCTTCTCTTCGTCTCCCCGCCGGTGTTCGAAGATCGGAAGCGCGGCGAGCAGGAAAAACAGCACCGCCAGACACAGCAGCAGGATCACGCCGTAGGCCAGATAGCCCATGCCGAAGGCGATGCCCGCGCCCATGGCGATCAGGATCGCGGCCAGCTCCTCCGAGCTGCCCTGGGCCGAGCGGAAGCGGATCAGGCCGAAGGCCCCGCCGATGGCGACGCCCGCGCCGATGCTGCCCTTGACGAAGGTGATGACCGCCGCCACGATGAACGGCAGCAGCGACAGGACCAGGAAAAACCGCCGGGACGAGCGGACCTTGAACGACATGAGCCACGCGTACAGGACGCCCGTGACCAGCGCCGCGGCCGCCATGGCGAAGAACTGGCCCGCGGTGGCGGTGGAGGAATAGATCGAGTCAAACATTTTGCTCTCCTGCCTTTCGATTCGTTTTCAGAAGCTCTCTCTCATAGGCTTCGCCGTATTTGGAAAAGCTCGTCTTGCGGATCCGTCCCTCGGACAGGATCGCGGCCAGCCAGAGGGGAACGGCGTCCTGCACCTTGAGCTCGAGGATGGCCTCTCCCTCGGGCAGCAGGGGGATCCCCTCCGGCGGCAGGGTGAGGTCCAGCGCTTCGGTCCGGTATCGCGGCGCGGCGTCGACGGTCAGCCGCAGGTCCCCGCCCGGCTCGAAATAGGCCGTCCGGTCGTACAGGATCAGACAGGCCGGCTCCAGCGTCCCGTAAAAGTCCCGGAAGCGGACCAGCTCGCGGTTGATCTGGCCCCCGGCGCAGTCGTCGCTCTCTCCGGCCATGAACCGCTCGGCCTGCGGGACGGTGGTCCGGACCCGCCGCTTGTATACGATCCCCTCGGCCTTGCGCTTCAGCTCCAGGAACACCGGCGAGTCCGCATCGGCCGGGCCGTACGAGCGCAGGCGCAGCTTTTCCTTGAACGCGGGGCGCTCCAGCGAGGCCCGGATCAGCCGGCGGTCCGGCGTGTCGTAGTAGAGCGAGGCGATGGTGGTGAGCCCGAACCGGTCCGCCCGCATGTGCCCCGCCAGCCTTCGCAGGAGAAAGTCTGTCTGGGCCCGGTCCATCCGGTACTTCAGCTCACAGCGTTTCATGACCGCCACAGGGGCCTCCCCGGTCCCCGGGATCTCAAAAGCGGCCTCTGCCATCGGATCCCCCTCCTCTCTTTCCGGCGCGTCCGCGCCGGTCCCGCCCTCCGCGCGGAGCGCGCTTTGGGTTCCACGGTCCTATTGTAACCCGCGACCCTTAAAACAACCTGAAAAAAACGGGGGATTTTTTTGGGCTCTGCCCGCGGCCGCCCCCCCCCGCCCGCGCGCGCCGCGCGCCGCGCCGGCGCGG
>JAEERN010000072.1 GCA_016285815.1 Clostridiales bacterium | reverse complement strand
CACCGAGGCGGCCCGGCAGCGGTTCGGTCCGCTGCCCGTGCTGTTTTCCGGCGGCGTCTCCAGCTCGCGTTTCCTGCGGGCGCGTCTGGGCGATCTGCCGTCGGCCGTCTTCGGAACGCCGGCGGCCTCCGCCGACAATGCCATGGGGATCGCCTGGCTGACCGCGGCCGCGGCCCGGCGGCGGAACGAAAGCGAACAGAGAGGAGCGTGCGGCCCGTGGACGCCATCACCGTCACCCAACTGAACCAGACCGTCAAGTCGCTGATCGACGGCGAGCCATCGCTGCGCGCCGTTCTGGTCCGGGGCGAGATCTCGGACTATCGTCCCAACGCCTCGGGGCATATGTATTTCACGCTGAAGGACGAGGGCGGCGTCGTGCGGGCGGTCATGTTCCGCGGCTATGCCTCAAAGCTGCGCTTCGCCGCGGAGAACGGCATGAAGGTGGTCGCCGCCGGATCCGTCTCCGTCTTCCTGCGGGACGGACAGTATCAGCTCTACGTCACCGAGCTGTTCCCCGACGGCGTGGGCGAGCTGGCGCTGGCCTTTGAACAGCTGAAAAAGCGGCTGGAGGACGAGGGTCTCTTCGACCGGGACCACAAGGTGCCGATCCCGCGGATGCCGGCGCGCATCGCGCTGGTCACGTCGCCCACGGGGGCGGCCATCCGCGATATGCTGCGGATTCTGAAGAAGCGCTGGCCCATGGCGAGGCTTCTGGTGGTGCCCGTCAAGGTCCAGGGCGAAGGGGCGGCGCGGGAGATCGCCGCCGGGATCCGGGTGGTCAACCTGAAGCGGGCCGCCGATCTGATCATCGCGGGCCGCGGCGGCGGCAGTCTGGAGGACCTGTGGTGCTTCAACGAGGAGATCGTGGCCCGGGCCGTCTACGAGTCCCGGATCCCCGTCATCTCGGCGGTGGGCCACGAGCCGGACGTCACCATCTCCGACTTCGCGGCGGACCTGCGCGCGGCCACGCCGTCCAACGCGGCTGAGCTGGCGGTGCCGGATCAGGACGCGGTCTACGCCCGGCTGGACGAGATCGAGCGCTCGCTGCGCGCGTCGGTGACGGGCAGGCTGGAACTGTCGCGCCGCCGCCTTCAGACCCAGACAGAAAAAAAAGTGCTGGCCTCGCCCATGAGCTATATCGACGAGCGCGGGCTGGTGCTGGATTACACCCTGCGGGCCATGGCCGCGGCGGGCGAGCGGCGCTTTGCCGCCGAGGGACGGCGCTTTGCCGATCTGGCCTCCCGGCTGGACGCGCTGAGCCCGCTGAAGGTCCTGGGACGCGGCTATCTCATCGGCATCCGGCCGGACGGAAAGGCCGTCCGGCGCACGGCCGACGTGCGCGAGGGAGACGAGCTCTCCCTGCGTCTGAGCGACGGGACCGCCGCCTGTCGGATCACTTCGGTCTCGCCGGAGAACAGGGGATAAAGGAGGAAAAGACGTGGAAGAGATGAGCTTCGAACAGTGCATGGCGCGGCTGGAGGAGATCACGCGGATGCTGGAGAAGGGCGACGTGCCGCTGGAAAAAAGTCTGGAGTATTTCGAAGAGGGCACGGCGCTGGCGCGCAAGTGCCGCGCGCTGCTGGACAGCGCCGAGCAGAAGGTGAAGCTGCTGGTCCGGAACCCGGACGGCACGCTGGGCGTCACCGACTTCGACGGGCATGACGGGGACTGAGTGCGGCGAGCGCCTGGCGGCGCTGGCGCGGCTGGTGGAGGACGGTCTGGACCGCCTGTTCCGCGAGCCCTGTGACACCCGGCTTTTCGAGTCCATGCGCTACAGCCTGACGGCGGGCGGCAAGCGGCTGCGGCCCGTGCTGCTGCTGGCCGTCTCAGACGCGGCGGGGACCGCGCCGGAGGCGGTTTTGGACTTCGCGCTGGGCGTGGAGCTGATCCACACCTATTCCCTGATCCACGACGATCTTCCCTGTATGGACGACGACGAGCTGCGCCGCGGCCGCCCCTCCAGCCACATGGTCTTCGGCGAGGCGGGCGCGCTGCTGGCGGGGGACGCCCTGCTGAACGCCGCCTTCGAGCTGATGTTCTCCTGCCGGGGGACCGCGCCGGAGAACGTGCTGGCCGCCGGGGCCTATTTCGCGCGCTGTTCCGGGCGCGAGGGCATGATCCTGGGCCAGAGCCTGGATCTGGCCGACGCCGCGGCTGACGCGGCGGCCCGAGAGCGGCTGTCCCGGCTGAAGACCGGCTGTCTGCTGGAGGGCGCCTGCGTCTCCGGCCTGCTGCTGGCCGGCGTGCGGGACGAGGCCAGGCTCGATGCGGCGCGGATCTACGCCCAGAGCGTGGGCGTGGCCTTCCAGATCCGGGACGACTTGCTGGACGCAGTCTCGACGCCGGAGGTGCTGGGGAAGCCCGTCGGCAGCGACAAAGACAAGACCACCTTCGTGGATCTGCTGGGACCGGACGGGTGCGAGGCGCGCATCGGCGCGCTGACGGACCGGGCGGCGGCCGCCGCCGAACTCGTCGACCCGAGCGGTTTCCTGGCGGCGCTGGCCCGGCGGCTTGCGGAGCGGACCTTCTGAGGGAAGCCCCGTCCGCACAAAAACACACAGAAAGCGCGGAGCGATCCGCGCTTTTTTGAACAGATTCCCGAATTTTGCGCCGGACGCCGAAAACCTTTCGTCGGCCGGGCGGGAAGGCTTGACATCGCCGCGGCCGAGGGGTATAATAGAGCAAATTGTATGATTGTATACAATCCAATCCCATGAAACGGAGAGTTGCCCTATGCCTTGGCTGAGTCCGAAAACCAATCTTCTGGAAAAGGAGACCACGCGCTATACGCTGCAGGACGTGGACGAACCGTACCTGTACCGGGACATCTTCCCGTACACCGAGGTGCCGAAGGTCGTCTTCAACCACCGGCGCGTGGACATGGATATGCCCGAGGAGATCTGGATCACCGACACCAGCTTCCGGGATGGCCAGCAGAGCTTGGCGCCGTATTCGGCGGAGCAGATGGTCGAGATCTTCAAGCTGCTGCACCGGCTGGGCGGACCGAAAGGCAAGATCCGCCAGACCGAGTTCTTCGTCTACAGCGAAAAGGACCGCCGCGCCATCGAAAAGTGCATGGAGCTTGGCTATGAATTCCCGGAGATCACGACCTGGATCCGAGCCACCCGTCAGGATTTCGATCTGGTCAAATCCATCGGGATCAAGGAGACGGGCATCCTCGTCTCGTGCTCGGACTATCACATCTTCAAAAAGCTGAATATGTCCCGCGGCGAAGCCATGGGCCACTATCTCTCCATCGTCGCGGCGGCGCTGGAGGCGGGCCTTCGGCCCCGGTGCCACTTTGAGGACGTGACCCGCGCCGACTTTTACGGGTTCGTGGTCCCCTTTGCCAACGCGCTGATGGACATGGGGCGGGACGCGGGCGTTCCCGTCAAGCTCCGCATCTGCGACACCATGGGCTTCGGCATCCCGTACCCCGGCGTTTCCCTGCCGCGCAGCATCCCGGGCATCATCGCCGGCCTGAAGACCTATTCCGGCGTTCCCAGCGCCCAGCTGGAGTGGCACGGCCACAACGACTTTTACAAAGCCGTCACCAACGCGGGCACCGCATGGCTCTACGGCGCCGCGGCGGTGAACTGCTCGCTGCTGGGCATCGGCGAGCGGACGGGCAACATCCCGCTGGAGGCCATGGTCTTCGAGTACGCTTCTCTGCGCGGCAGCTTCGACGGGATGGATCCCACCGTCATCACCGAGATCGCCGAATACTTCGAAAAAGAGATCGGTTATAAGATCCCGCCCATGACGCCCTTCGTGGGCCGGTATTTCAACCAGACCCGGGCGGGGATCCACGCGGACGGCATGATGAAGGACGAAGAGATCTACAACATCTTCGACACGGGCCGCATCCTGCACCGGACGGCGGGGGTCTCGGTCAACAGCACCTCCGGTCTGGCGGGGATCGCCTATTGGATCAACTGCCGGCTGAAGCTCTCCGGTGCGGACGCCGTCAAAAAGTCGGATCCCTTCGTTGCCGAGATCAAGGCCTGCGTCGACGCCCAGTACGTCAACGGCCGCCAGACGGTCATCAGCGACGAGGAGATGTGCGATCTCCTGCGCCGCTTCGCGCCGGACAAGGCCGCGCTTTTGGACTGAGACGCGCTCTGCGGCTGGAAGGGGAGGAACGGTCGAAATGCTGGACTTCAACGAGATCAAGGCGGGGGACGGATCGCTGACCTCCCGCGTGTACGCGGTGCTGGAGCGCGACATCCTGGACGGTGTGTATCCGGACGGGACCAGCCTGACGGAAAGCCGCATCTCCAGCGAGCTCAACGTGAGCCGCACCCCGGTGCGCGAGGCCCTGTTCCGGCTGGAGCAGGAGGGGCTGGTCAGCATCGTCCACAACAAGGGGGCGGTGGTCCGGGGCGTCAGCTCGGACGACATCCGCGATATCTACACCCTCCGCATGCAGATCGAGGGGCTTGCTTCGCGCTGGGCCGCCGAGCGCGGGACCCCGGAGCAGCTTCAGAAGATGCGCGAGATCCTCGAGCTGGAGCGGTTCTATGCGCAAAAGGGCGACGTCCAGCAGAGCCGCAATCTGGATTCGGTCTTCCACGCCGCGCTCTACGAGGCCAGCGGCTCGTCGCCCCTGCGCCGCACGCTGTCCGCCTATCACAGCTATATCGGCCGCGCGCGCGAGCGGTCCTTCGGTCACGGAGACCGGCCTCTGGTCTCCGTCTCGGAGCACGAACGCATCCTGGACGCCGTCTGCGCCCACGACGGCGATCTGGCCGAGGCCCTGACCCGGGAACACATCAAAAACGCGCTGGAAAGCTTTCTGGCGGCTATGGAGGCCATCTCATGAAGCTCCTGATGCGGCAAAAGGTCTTTTCCTGGACCGACCGCTTCCTCGTCTGGGACGAGCTTGGCCGGGAGCGGTACACCGTCGAGGGCGAGCTGTTCTCGTGGGGCAAGCGGCTGCACGTCTGCGATCCCGCCGGGCGCGAGACGCTGTATCTGGAGGAAAAGCTCTTTTCCTTCCTGAACCGTTTCCGTCTGTACGCGGGGGACGGGCAGATCGCCGAGGTGGTGCGCGAGTTCACCCTGTTCCGGCCGCGCTATACCGTCGCCGGACCGGACTGGGAGGTGCGGGGAGACTTCTGGGCTCACGAGTACGAGGCCGTCGATCGGACCGGGCGGACCGTTCTGACCGTCGGCAAGGAGTGGTTCACCTGGGGCGACTGCTACGAGCTGGACTTTTCCTCGCCGGAGGACGAGCTTTTGGCCCTCGGGACCGTGCTGGCCATCGACATCGCCGTGGCGCGCAGCACCACCTGAAACGCCGCCGTGAGGCCGAAAAACCGACGAACCGTTTTGCAGCACCGGAGCGGAAGGACGTCCGCTCCGGTGTGATTTTTTGTCGATATGCACAAATTCAAAGCACAAATTATGTGCATTATTTCCGGCGATTGTTACCGTTTTGTTGTTGTTTTTTCTTTTCTTATATGTTATTATTTGACTGTGAGAGATGAAAAGGATGTTTCGGAGGTCAACCCTCACAGAAAAGCGATCGCAGAATAATAGAACAGACAAAGAGGAGGAACTAAAGGAATAAGGTTCAAGTAAAAAAAGCCTTTGCAGTTGTTCTGGCCGCATTGTTGTTCATCGGTTCTGTACCGATCCGGTCAATTGCCGTATCCAATCTCACATGGTCTACCGCGACGGTCTTATCCTCTGATATCGGGGACGAAAAGACTGTCACGGGGATTTCTACCGGCCAAAGTCAGTGGTTCAAGTTTTACGCTACGGCAGGACAGTGGATTTATGCCGAGGCTTATGACATGAGCGGTTCTGACAACTACAATATTTACCTTCGGGATTCGGACCGCGACATTGTCGAACGCTCGACCAAATCCGGTGCCGCAATGGATTATCTAAGTTACACCGCTTTGTCGGCAGGATACTATTACGTTCAAGTCAAGGCGCAATTGGACAGGATATCGTGAATAATTACGGCACGCTCCGCAACCAACTAAAGGTCGGGGACGTCGTGGAATTGACGACAAACCAGTATACGACGCGCACTCACGCCATGATCGTTTACAATATAAACAGTACCAACATTGTTCTCGCCGCGCATTCGTCGTCAACGAATTCGACCCCTTTAATGAGTCTGGCGTCAAGTTCAAACTACAACGATTCCATGTTTGCCATCATCCGCATCAAAAGCGGGAGCTGAAACAGAACAGAACGGAGGAAACTGACATGAACAAAAATCTGACACTGTTCGCCGCGCTGGCGCTGTGCTTTGCTCTTGTCATCGGCGGCACGGCGTACGCGCTGAACGAAATCCAGCCGCATCCGGAGCCGGAAGCATCGGCCTCGCTGGAGACGACAGCGGCTCCGGATGCCGCGACCGAGCCGGTCCGGACGGAAGCGCCGGAAACGACGGCGGCCGAGCCGGACGAAGGTCTTGCCGCGGCCAAGGCCATCGCGCTGGAATACGCCGGCGTTTCGGCGGAGGACGCGACCTTCCTCCGGGCCGACGGCGCTTACGACGACGTCAGCACGAATCAGCTGATCTATGAGATCTGGTTTCTCGACGCCGACGGCATCCGCTATGAGATCGGCGTGGACGCGGCCACCGGATCGGTGCTGGAGATGATCCGCGAAACCCCGGCGCCGGACTATGCGCTGATGTTGGCGGAACGCTATCCGGGGTTCCGGGAAGAAGCCTATCGCCAGGTCGCCGCGCTGAAAGCGCAATGTGAAGAGGGACTGCGCTTCACGGCGGAGATCACCGCGGAGAAGAACGAGTTGGAAAGCCGGAAGACAGCTCTGCTGGCGTCGGTCGGCGGCGACACGGCCGCCCTGACGCCGGAGGCGGCCGTGGAACTGGCGCAGATCGACGCAAGACTGAAAGAGATCCTCCTCAACGGAGATCTTCTGATCGAATATCCGGAATTTTATGAATACGATACTTTTATGATCGGACAGATCCGCCAATTGCGGGAACTGGGTCTGCGGCAGCTCGCGGATCTGGAAGAGCAGAGCCAAACGGATCCGCGCTATCTGGCAGAAGTGAAAAAGTATCAGGCGGGGATCGAATTGTACGACCAGGTCATCGCCATGAGCGAGGCCGGAACGGATCCGGATCTCGTCTATCTAACCTATTACAACGGGATCCAGTAAAACTGTTACCCATCGGCCGGATAAAAAGCGCGGAAGATCGCAGACGCCCCGGAGAGGAGCTCCTCTCCGGGGCGTTCCTTGTGTGCGCAGACCGCAGTCACACGCCGCGGAATTCCACCACGGTGACGCCGCTGTCCCCCTCGCCGTAGACGCCGAGGCGATAGCTCTTGACGAAGCGGCTGTGCCGCAGATAGTCCTGGACCGCGGCGCGGAGCTTGCCCGTGCCCTTGCCGTGGACGATGGTGGCGGCGGGAAAGTGCTGCATCACGGCGCGGTTGACGAACAGGTCCAGCTCGGCCAGCGCCTCGTCGCTGCTCATGCCGCGCAGATCGCAGCGATAGGCTGCGGCGGCCTCTTTCAGATCGAGCTTTTTGACCGTCACCGAAGCGGTGGGCGCCTGGGGCTTCTTCTGGGGGATCAGCACCACGTCCGACAGGGGAACGGTCATCTTCAGGATCCCCGCCTGGACGGCCACCGAGCCGTCCGCGGGCTTCTTCAGCACCACCGCGTCCGCGTTCATGCGGCGGATATGTACCGTTTCGCCCACCTCGGGGTCCCGCTCCGGACGGTCGGCGGGGGAGCCGGCCTGATCCGCGGCGGCGCTGCGGCGGGCCTTGGCCTCCAGCTCGTTGAGGCGGCGGTTCACGTCCGCGTGCATGGCGTTCAGGTCGATCCGGTCCGCGTTCCGGTCCCGCAGCACGGCGCGGATCTCGTCGATCAGCGCGGCGGCCTCGGACCGGGTCTCGGCCAGGATGCGGTCTCCCTCGGCCCGGGCGCTGGCCGTGAAGCGGGCGCGCTCTTCGTCGAAGTGCTTTTCCCGCTCGCGGGCCTTGACGTCGAGCTCTTCGATCTCGCGCCGCAGGGCCTCGGCTTTGGCCCGCTCCTGTTCGGTCTTGACGCGGCTCTCTTCCAGGCGGTCGATGACGTCCTCGAACTTCAGCGACTCGTCGTCGATCAGGCCGCGGGCGTGCTCGATGACCTCGTCCGGCAGGCCCAGCCGTTTGGAGATGGCGAAGGCGTTGGACCGCCCGGGGACCCCCGTCAAAAGGCGATAGGTGGGCCGCAAGGTCTCCACGTCGAACTCACAGCAGGCGTTCTCCACGCCGGGGGTGTTCAGCGCGTAGACCTTCAGCTCGGCATAGTGGGTCGTGGCGGCGATGCGCGCCCCGCGCGAGGCGGCCCGCTCGATGATCGCGATGGCCAGCGCGGCGCCCTCGGTGGGATCCGTGCCCGCGCCCAGCTCGTCGAACAGCACCAGCGTGTCCGGCCCCGTCTTCTCCAGGATGGCGACGATGTTCTTCATGTGGGCCGAAAAGGTGGACAGGCTCTGTTCGATGGACTGTTCGTCCCCGATGTCCGCGAAGACCGCGCCGCACCGAGGCACGGCGGAGCCCTCGTCCGCCGGGATGTGCAGGCCGCAGAGCGCCATCAGCGTCAAAAGCCCCAGCGTCTTCAGCGCCACGGTCTTGCCGCCGGTGTTGGGTCCCGTGATGATCAGCGTGTTGTACTCTGCCCCCAGCGCGATGTCCACCGGGACCACGGTCTTCGGATCCAGAAGAGGGTGCCGCGCGCGCCGCAGATCGAAGAATCCGTCCTCGTTGATCCGGGGACGATAGGCGTCCATGGCCAGCGCCAGCTTGGCCCGGGCGAAGATGAAGTCCAGCTCGGTCAGAAGACGATAGTCGGTCTCCAGCGCGTCCTTCCGCTCGAAGGTCCGGGCGGTGAACTCGGCCAGGATGCGCTCGATCTCGGCGTCCTCCTCGGCCAGAAGCGCGGCGATCTCGTTGTTGGCCTCTACGACGCCCATAGGCTCGACGAAGACCGTCGCCCCCGACGAGGACACGTCGTGGACCAACCCGGGCACGTCGCGCCTGTTTTCGGCCTTTACGGGCACGACGAAACGGCCCGCGCGCTGGGTGATCAGATTCTCGCGCAGGTACTTCGACGTGGCGGGGGAGGAAAGGATCCGGGCCAGCACGTCCCGGACGCGGTTCTGGGCGATGCCGATGCGGCGGCGGATCGACGCCAGCGCCGGGCTGGCGGAATCGGCCATCTCGTCCTCGGCCAGGATGGCCGAGGAGATGTCGCCCTCGAAGGTCTTGTCGGTCCGAAGCAGGTCGAACAGCTCGTCGAGACAGGTCTCGCCGTCCCCGCCGTCGCGGAAGCGATAGTCGCGCACGGTCCGCGCGGCCCGCAGCAGCGAGCCCACGGCCAGCAGATCGCCCATGGTCAGCACGCCGCCGCGCTCGGCCCGCATCAGCTGCGGCCGCAGGTCCCGCACCCCGAAAAAGGACGGGTTCCCCTTTTTAACGGCCAGCTCCATGGCCGCGGCGGTCTGGTCCAGGGACTGTTCCAGCTCCCGCCGGGTGGAAAGCGGCTGCAGCGCGGCGGCCCTGGCCTTGGCCCCGTCGCCGGTGCAGAGGTCGCCGAGCCGGGCGAGGATCTTGTCCAGCTCCAGTGTATTCATGGATTTTTGAGAAAACTCATCCATAGTTCAGCATTCCTTTGTAGTAATTGCGGCTTCCGCGGCCGCCGATCCGGCTGTCCGCCCAGCTCTCCGTGACGCCGGTCAGCTCGGCCAGCGGCTCCGGCACGGCCGGGGGAGGCAGCAGCCGCTTCAGCGGCGCCGAGACGAAGTGAGAGAGCGCGGCAAAGGCCTCGT
>JAEERN010000071.1 GCA_016285815.1 Clostridiales bacterium | reverse complement strand
GATCTTTGCCGTGCGGGTGGCGAAGGCCGTCCGCGCCATGATGCCGCCCGCGGCGGGATGATGTTCCCGCTGGAGCCCCCGTCGTCCTGGGAAAGGGTGGAGCTGTCCTCCGCCGGGCGGGACGGGCCCGTCCGGTCGGCGCGGCCGGGTCCCGGGACGGGAGGCGGCGTGCTGGGGGCGGCGGACCGGCTCCGCGAGGCGCTGAGAGACCGGCGGGATCTGGCCGTGCTGGCGGCCGCGATACTTATCGTCTGCGACTGCGACGATTCGCTGGAGATGCTGATCGCGCTGGCGGTGTTGTTCTATCCGTTCCTGTCCGGCGGGGCGGGTTAGGCGCCGCCGCCGTTCCCGTCCCCGTCCGGCCGGTCCGCCGGACCGCCGGGCAGAGAGGAGCCCGTCTTCGCCTCGGCCTCGAGGCGGGCGGTCTCCTCTTTTTCACGGTGGGATCTGCGGTTGCGCAGGAAGAACACGACGCTCAGCGCGAAGGCCGCGCCGGCGACGACGAAGGCGATGAGCTGACGCGCCAGCGGCAGCTCGGCGATGAACACGCTGAGCAGGCCCAGCGTGGCGGAAACGGCGTAGAAGATGGCGACGATCTGACGCTGGGTCATGCCCAGATCGATCAGACGCTGGTGTACGTGGCCCCGGTCGGCCCGCATGGGGTTCTTCCCGTGGAACAGACGCCGGAAAAAGGCGAAGACGATGTCGAACACGGGGATGCCGAGGATCAGCAGGGGCAGGCCGAAGGAGACGAAGGAGTACCATTTGAACAGCCCGGTGATGCTCATGGTGGACAGCGCGTAGCCCAGGAACAGGGCGCCGGCGTCTCCCATGAAGATGCGGGCCGGATTGATGTTGTAGGGCAGAAAGCCCAGACAGGCGCCGCAGAGACAGGCGATCAGGATGGCGGCGTTGGCGTCTCCCAGCTTCAGGGCGATGAGGAAGATGGACACGCCGGAGATCAGGGACACGCCGCAGGCGAGACCGTCCAGCCCGTCGATGAAGTTCACCGCGTTGGTCAGGGCCACGATCCAGATCATGGTGACCGGGATGGAGAACACGCCCAGATAGATGCGGCCGCCGCCGGAGAACAGGTGGAAGACGTCGGTGAAAAAGTTGATGCGGAGGCCGGCCAGGACCGGGATGGCGGAGATGGCGAACTGGGCGATCAGCTTGGCCACGGGGGGCAGATCGAACTTGTCGTCCAGCGCGCCCAGCAGGGTCATCAGCGCGCCGCCGACCAGGATGCCGTAAAGCTGTTGGCCGCGGTGGGAGAAGATCAGGGCGCAGAGCGAAAAGCTCAGCGCGATGGCCACGCCGCCCAGCATGGGGACGGGCCGGGTGTGGACGCGCCGCTCGTCCTTGGGCACGTCCAGCACGTTCAGACGGATGGCGGCCCGGCGGGCCAGCGGCGTCGCCCCCAGAGCGAGGACGAAGGCGGCGGCGAAGGCCGCCGCGGCCATCCAGTATTCCCGGTTGGAGATCAGCAGCATGGAGAGTCCTCTTTGCCTGTTGAGATCCCGCTCTTCCGATCAGCGGGGACGGGGGAGAAAGCCGACTTTCTTATAGACCTTGGACAGGATCCGGCGGGAGGCCCGCTCGGCCTTTTCCGCCCCGGCGGCGCAGACCGAGTCGAGATACGTCCGGTCGGCCAGCAGGCGGCCGGCCTCTTCCCGGATGGGGCGGAGCACGCCGCAGACGGCCTCGCCCACGGCGGGCTTGAACACGCCGTAGCCCTTGCCGTCGAACTCGCGCTCGATCTCGGAAAAGCTCTTGCCGGTGACGGCGGCGTAGATGCTCATCAGATTGGCCACGCCCTTTTTGTTCTCGGGATCGTAGCGCACGCACCGCTCGCTGTCGCAGTCGGTGACCGCGCGCTTGAACTTGCGCATGATCACGTCGTCCGGGTCCTTGAGCAGGACCGAACCCGGGTCGCGGTCGTCGGACTTGGACATCTTGTGGTCCGGCTCGGTGAGGCTCATGATCCGGGCGCCCACCTTGGGCAGGATGGCCCGGGGCAGCTTGAAGGTCTCGCCGTAGACGCCGTTGAAGCGGTTGGCGATGTCCCGGCACAGCTCGACGTGCTGGCGCTGATCCTCGCCCACGGGGACCACGTCCGTGTCGTAGAGCAGGATGTCCGCCGCCATCAGGACGGGATAGGTGAACAGGCCGCCGTTGATGTTGTCCGCGTTTTTGGCGGATTTTTCCTTGAACTGGGTCATGCGGGACAGCTCGCCGAACATGGTGTAGCAGCCCAGGACCCAGGACAGCTCGGCGTGGGCCGGCACGTGGCTCTGGATGAAGAGCGTGCAGGCCTCGGGGTCGAGGCCGCAGGCGATGTAGTAGGCCAGCTGCTCCATGGCGTTGCGCCGCAGAAGCGCCGGATCCACGCGGATCGTGATGGAGTGCATGTCCACCACGCAGAAGAAGCTCTCGTATTCCTCACAGAGCTCGGTCCAGTTTTTGATGGCCCCCAGATAAGAGCCCAGCGTCAGAGAGCCGGTGGGCTTGATGCCGCTGAACTGGATCAGCTTTTTTTCGAGCGCAGGCGTGTGTTCCATTGTGACGTCACCTTATCGGATCAGGATTGGACAAGTCTCGACTTATCTGATTAATCATAGCACATGCGCGGTCAAAAAGCAAGACCGCCGCGGAAAAAACAGGGCTTTCCGGGGGTCCGCGCGGGGGCGCGGCTTGATTTCCGCGCAGGGTTATAGTACAATATACAGAGAACTCATACGGATCCAGAAAAGGAGGACGCGCGCCTTGGAATACGATCCGGAAGCCATCGAAGAACTGACCGGCGACATCGTCGCCGTGATCTATACCAACGAGGAGAACGGCTATTCCGTCGTCGAGGTGGAGACGCCGGACGGGGCGCGGGTCACCGCCGTGGGGACCCTGCCGTACCCCGGCGAGGGGGAGACCATCTTCGCCGAGGGGAGCTTCGCGTTCCACCCCACCTTCGGCCAGCAGTTCAAGTGCGTCTCGGTGGAGCGGATGCTGCCCACCGAGGCCAACGCCGTGCTGCGCTATCTCTCCTCCGGCGCCATCAAGGGGATCGGCCCGTCGACGGCGCGCAAGCTGGTCGGCGCCTTCGGAGCGGCGGTCTTCGACGTGATCCGGGACGAGCCGGAGCGGCTCACGGAGATCAAGGGCATCACGCCGGGCCGGGCCCGGAGCATCGCCGCCGAGATGGCCTCCAAGTTCGCCGTGCGGGAGCTGATGGCCTTTTTCGCCGGGTATGGGCTGGAGATGTACACCGCCGCGGCGGTGTACCGCAAATACGGCGCCTCGAGCCGCGAGGTCATCACACAGGATCCGTATCTTCTGGCGCTGGAGCCCTTCGCCGCCGATTTCGGAAAGGTGGACAGGCTGGGCCGGGATCTGGGCTTTGCCGAGACGGACTTCTGCCGCGTTTCCGCCGGCGTGATCTACGAGCTGATGTTCAACCAGAACGAGGGGCACGTCTATCTGCCCTTCGACCGGCTGGCGGCCGCCACGGTGCAGTTCCTCGGCGTGGACCGGGAGCTGGTGACCGACGTCATGGAACAGCTGGCGGAGGGAGGGCGCGTCGTCTGCTGTTCCGTCGACGGCGAGCGGGCGTGCTACCTGACCCGCCTGTTCGAGGCGGAGCAGTTCGTGGCCCAGCGGCTGACGTTCCTGGGCTCGCTGCAGACGCGCCGCCCCCGCGGGGCGGAGGCGGCCGTGGCGGAGCTGGAGCGGGAGGAGGACATCCGCTTTTCCGAGCGCCAGCGCGAGGCGATCCTGGCGGCGGTGACGGACGGCTGTATGGTGCTGACCGGCGGCCCGGGCACGGGCAAGACCACCGCCGTGCGCGGTATGGCCGAGCTGTTGGAGCGGATGGGCTCGCGCATCGCTCTGGCCGCGCCCACGGGGCGCGCCGCCAAGCGGCTGAGCGAGCTGACCGGCCGCGAGGCCAAGACGGTGCACCGCCTGCTGGAGGTGGTCTACAGCGCCGACGGCATGGCCTTTGCCCGGAACCGGAACAATCCGCTGGAGGCGGACGCGGTCATCGTGGACGAGACGTCCATGATCGACGTGTCGCTCATGGCCTCGCTGCTGGAGGCCATGAAGATGGGCGCCCGGCTGATCCTGGTGGGCGACCCGGACCAGCTTCCCTCGGTGGGGCCCGGCACGGTGCTGGGCGACATCGTCAAGAGCGGGACGGTGCCCGTGGTGCGGCTGGAGGAGATCTTCCGCCAGGCCCGGGAGAGCGATATCGTCATGAACGCCCACGCGGTGAACCGGGGCGAGATGCCCCGGCTGAGCCACAACAAAAAGGACTTTTTCTTTCTCAACCGCGCGTCGGCGGACGTGTTCGACACGGTGGCCTCGCTGTGGGCCAGGCGCCTGCCGGAGAACATGGGCATCGATCCGGCCGACATCCAGGTCATCACGCCGTCGCGCCAGCAGGCCAACGGCGTGACGGCGCTGAACCCCGTGCTGCGGGACGTGCTGAACCCGCCGGCCCCCGGCAAGAAGGAGAAGACGTGGGGCGGCGTGACCTACCGCGAGGGAGACCGGGTCATGCAGGTGCGCAACGACTACGACATCGTGTGGAACGGCGTGGACGGCGGCGTCGGCGTCTTCAACGGCGACATGGGCGTCATCCGGCGCATCAACACCGCCGCCGAGACCGTGACCGTGGAGTTCCCGGACAAGACCTGCGACTATGCGTTCGGGTCTCTGGGTGAGCTGGAGCACGCTTATGCCGTCACGGTCCACAAGGCCCAGGGCAGCGAGTTCCGCGCGGTGATCTTCGTGGCGGATCTGGTGCGGTCGCGCCTTTTGAACCGGAACCTCTTTTACACCGCCATGACCCGGGCCAGAGAGCTGTTCATCATCGTGGGGTCGCCGGACTCGGTGGCGGCCATGGTGAACAACCGCCAGAAGCTGCGGCGGTACAGCGGGCTTCTGATGCGTCTGCGCGCCGCGGCGGCCGGTACCGAGCCATGCTGAGGGGCCTGGGACTGGCGGTCTCGCGCCTGCTGTTCCCGCGGAGATGTCCCGCCTGCGGCAGGCGGCTGGAGGGCGACGTCGCGACCTTCTGCGCCGCGTGCGAGGCGACCCTGCCCGGCCCGCGGGGTACGGAGGCTGAGTTTTCCCGCCGGGGACGCGCCGGCAGCGGCATCGCGCTGTACGCCGCGCCCTTCTGGTACGAGGACGGCGTCAGGACCGCGCTGACCCGCTTCAAGTTCCGGGGCAGGTCCTCGTATGCGCCGGCCTTTGCCCGCTGTATGGCCGAAAGCTGGCGCCGGGCCGTCAACAGCCGGGCCGGGGGCGAGGCGTTCCGGGCGGACGTCGTGACGTGGATCCCCGTTTCCGCCCGGCGCCGCCGGCAGCGCGGGTACGACCAGGCGGAGCTGCTGGCCCGCAGTCTGGGGGATTTCCTCGGCGTTCCGGCGGTCGCGCTGCTGGAGAAGACCGAGGACAACGCGCCGCAGTCCAGTCTGGATGCGGCCGGCCGGAGCGCCAACGTGACCGGCGTGTACGCCGTCCGGCGGGCCGCGCCGGACGTTGCCGGCAAGACGGTGCTGCTGGTGGACGACATCCTGACCACCGGCGCCACCGCGAGCGAGGCGGCGTTCACGCTGTCCGCCCTGCGCCCGGCGCGGAGCTGCGCCGTGTTCGCCGCCAAGACCCGCCGGCGGAGCGGGTGACGGCGGCCGGCCCCGGCTTTTTTTGCCCGGGCCCCGGAAAACAGTTGAATTCCGCGGGGAAATATTATATAATGTTTGAAGGGGTTCTCTGCATACCCCCTTTGAAGATCGGAAACGCTTTTACGGGAGAATAGATACCATGATGTTTGGAAACGATATTGGGATCGATCTGGGCACCGCGACCATCCTGGTCTACGTCAAGGGCAAGGGGATCGTGCTGCGGGAGCCCAGCGTCGTGGCGCTGAACAAGGACACGGGGCGGATGCTCTCCGTCGGCACCGAGGCCCAGCGCATGCTGGGCCGCACGCCGGGCAACATCATCGCCATCCGGCCCCTGCGGGACGGCGTCATCTCCGACTATGAGGTGACCCAGCGCATGATCCGCGAGTTCATCAAAAAGGTCCTGGGCTTCCGCATCGTGAAGCCGAGGCTGGTCATCTGCGTGCCCAGCGGCATCACGGAGGTGGAGGAGCGCGCCGTGTTCGACGCGGGCCTTCAGGCCGGCGCGCGGCAGGTCTATCTGATCGAAGAGCCCGTGGCGGCGGCCATCGGCGCGGGCATCGACATCTCGAAGCCCAACGGGAACATGATCGTCGACATCGGCGGCGGCACCACGGACATCGCCGTCATCTCGCTGGGCGGCATCGTCGAGTCCACCTCGATCAAGATCGCGGGGGACCGGTTCGACGAGGCCCTGATCAAGTACATCCGCCGGAAGCACAACGTGCTGATCGGCGAGCGGACCGCCGAGGAGATCAAGATGAAGATCGGCTGCGTCTATCCGCGGCCGGAGGATATCGCCATGGACGTGAAGGGCCGCTGTCTGATGACCGGCCTGCCCAAGGTCTTCGTCGTGTCGTCCAGCGAGGTGCTGGAGGCCTTCGAGGAGGTCTCGGTGAACATCATCGAGGCCATCCACTCCGTCATGGAGCACACGCCGCCGGAGCTGGTGGCGGACATCTCCACCAACGGCATCACCATGACCGGCGGCGGCAGCCTGGTGTACGGCTTTGACAAGCTGATCTCCTCGCATACGGGCATCGAGACCCACGTGGCGGAGGACGCGGTCAGCTGTGTGGCCTACGGCACGGGCAAGGCGCTGGACAATCTGGCCAGCATGCAGGAGGGGTCGACCAACATCGCCCGCCGCCGCCAGATGCAGCGGAGCTGAGCGGACGGAAAACGCGGAGGCGGAGTGCATGAACACCATCGAACAGGCGGCAGAAGACGGAAAGCGGGTGCATTTCATCGGCATCGGCGGCGTGATGATGAACGCGTTGGCCCAGGAGCTGGCCCGCCGCGGCGCGGTGGTCACCGGCACCGACCGGGACGATTCGAACACGGTGAAGATGCTGCGCGGCAAGGGGATCCCCGTCCACATCGGACACGATCCTGGGGCGGTGGAGGGCGCGGATCTGGTGGTCCGCAACGCAGCCATCCACGACGATTCGCCCGACATCGTCCGCGCCAGAGAGCTGGGCATCCCCGTGCTGGAGAGGCCGGACGTGCTGGGCCAGATCATGAGCGAGTACGGCCGGACCATCGCCGTGGCGGGCACCCACGGGAAGTCCACCACCTCCGGCATGATCGCCCACGTCCTGTACGCCGGGGGACTGGACCCCACGGCGTTCATCGGCGCGGTGCTGCCCTCCATCGGCGGCGTGTACCGTCTGGGCCGGAACGACTGGTTCGTGGCCGAGGCCTGCGAGTACTGCGAGAGCTTCCTCTATCTCCGCCCGCACACCGCGCTGATCCTCAACGTGGAAGCGGACCATCTGGACTATTACAGCGGCATCGGCCAGATCGTCGACGCCTTTGAAAAATTCGCGCTGAACACGCCGGAAGACGGCGGGACCGTGGTGATCAACGCCGAGAACGAAAATGCCGCGGCGGGGGCCGCCCGGCTGGCGGGCAAGCGGCGGGTCGTCACCTTCGGCCTCGACGCGGGGGATTACAGGGCGTCGGAGCTGACCTTCGAGCGCGGCTGCGGCCGCTTTGCCCTGACGCGGGGCGGGGAGGTCCTCTGCCGCGTCGCCCTGTCGGTCCCGGGCCGCCACAACGTCTGCGACGCGGCGGCCGCGGCGGCCGCGCTGATCGAAGAGGGCGTTCCGGCGGAGACCGTCGCCGCGGGGCTGTCGGCCTTTCCCGGGATGGAGCGACGCTTTCAGCGGGTCGGGACGTGGAACGGCGCCGACGTGTTCGACGATTACGCCCACCATCCCGACGAGCTGGCGGCCACGCTGGCCACGGCGAAGAGTCTGGGGTACGGGCGGGTCGTCTGTCTGTTCCAGCCGCACACCTATTCGCGGACGGCGGCCCTTTTGCCGCAGTTCGCCTCGGCCCTTGCCGGATGCGATCTGGCGGTGCTGACGGACATCTATTCCGCCCGGGAGGTCAACACCCTCGGGATCTCGGCGGCGGACGTCGCCCGGCTGGTGCCGGGGGCGGTCTACTGTCCCACGCTGGACGAGAGTCTGGCATTCGTTGAGCGCGAGCTGCGCCCGGGCGACGTGTTCCTCACCTGCGGCGCGGGCAACGTGAATACCGTGGCGAAGCGCCTGATCCGGGCGGCTTCCCCGGAAGGGAGCGACGGAAAATGAGCTTTATGGACGCAGATTTCATGCTGAAGAACGCGGTCGCCCGGGAGCTGTACCACGAGACGGCGGCGAAGATGCCCATCATCGACTATCACTGCCACCTGTCCCCGGCGGAGATCGCCGCGGACAAGCGGTTCTCGTCGATCACCGAGGCGTGGCTGGGCGGCGACCACTACAAGTGGCGGCTCATGCGGCTGGCGGGGATCGAAGAGGAGAAGATCACCGGCGACGCGCCGGAGCGGGACAAATTCCGCGCCTACGCCGCGGCGCTGGAGACCGCCGTCGGCAATCCGCTCTACCACTGGAGCCATCTGGAGATGCAGCGGTTCTTCAACATCAGCGAGCCGCTGACCGCCGCCAACGCGGACCGGCTGTTCGACGCCATGAACGAGCGCATCGCCCAGCCGGACTTTTCCGCCAAAAAGCTGATCGCCCGGTCCAACGTGCGCGTCATCTGCACCACGGACGATCCGGCGGACTCGCTGGCGTATCACCGCGCCGTGGCGGCGGACCCGGTGCCGGGCTGCCGCGTGCTGCCCACGTTCCGCCCGGACAAGGCGGTCCTGATCGAAAAGCCGGAGTTTGCCGGCTATATGCAGACGCTTTCCGCCGCGGCGGGCCGGCCCGTGGATTCGGCCGACGCGTGTCTGGCCGCCCTGACGGACCGGGCGGAGTTTTTCGCCGGGCTGGGCGGGAAGCTCTCCGACCACGACTTCGGCCGGCTTCCCGGCCGCGTCGGGACGGACGCCGAGGCGGCGGCCGTCTGGGAAAAGCGCATGAACGGCGGCGAGCTGACCGAGGACGAGGCGGACGCCTATAAGGGCTGGCTCATCGTCCGGCTGGCCGCGGTCTTTGCGCGGCTGGACTGGACCATGCAGCTGCACGTGGGCTCCATGCGGAACAATTCGACCCGGATGTTCCGAACGCTGGGGCGCGACACCGGCTTCGACACCATGTCCGACTTTGAGACGGCCGGGCGGCTGTCCCGGCTTTTGGACCGGATGGACGCCGACGGCGTTTTGCCGCGCACGGTGCTGTATTCCCTGAACGACAAGGACTATCTCCCCATGATCGCCCTGTGCGGCTGTTTCACCGCCCCGGGCGTCCGCGCCAAGACGCAGTTCGGCTCGGCCTGGTGGTTCCTGGATCACCGCGACGGCATGGAGCGCCAGCTTCGCGAGACCGCCTCGCTGAACCTGCTGTCCGCCTTCGTCGGGATGCTGACCGACTCGCGCAGCTTTTTGTCCTATCCGCGCCACGAATATTTCCGGCGCATCCTGTGCAACCTGTTGGGGACGTGGGTCGAGGACGGGGAGTATCCGCGGAACATGGAGACGCTGTCGGCCATCGTCGAGGGCGTCTGCTATACCAACGCCAGGGACTATTTCGGATTTTGACCCGGGCCGCGCCGCGGCGGAGCACAGGGAAGGGAGGCGGGACGCTTGAACGACTGGAAGCGGATCCTGGAGGACGAACCGGAGAAAAAGCGGGAAAAACGCGATATTCCGGACTTTAAGACCACCGAGGTCAATCTGGTCCGGCCCAAGCGGAGGCCTTACTTCGGTCTGAAGCCGGCGCTGGTCTGGATCACCGTGGGCGCCGTCGCGCTCTGCGCCGTCATCGCCGTGCTGTGGGTCACCATGGTGGCGGTGGAGGTCCGGGACTACGACCGGATCTATCCGGGCGTCTCGGTTTACGGCATCGACGTCGGCGGCATGACCTTTGCCGAGGCCAAGGAGGTCATCGCCGAATACAGCGACAACTATTTTTCCGGCAAGCAGCTCCGGCTGATCTGCGGGGACGAGAGCGTGACCCTCAGCGTGCGCGACGCCATGACGTCGGTGGACGCCGACTATGTGGCGGGCGTCGCCTACAGCTACGGACGGACCGGGGGGATCTTCGCCCGGTCGCGTTTGATCAACCACGAAGAGCCGCGGCCGGTGGAGATCTCGTCCGGCTTTACCATCAACTCGGACTATGTGGCCGCCAAGACGGAAGAGCTGGCCGCGCTGGTGGAAAAGGACTTCGTCAACTATAAGGTCACCAACACGGGGACCTCGCTGGAGATCACCCGCGGACAGGACGGCCTGACCATCAACCGGACCGAGCTGATCGAGCGGGTGGACCGCGCGCTGGAGACCAGCGTCTTCGACGACATCGAGGTCGAGGGCGTGGTCCAGCGGGCCATGCCGCCGGACGTGGACTATCTCCGCGGCACCATCTACGTCGCGCCGCAGAACGCCTATATCGAGCGCACCGGGGTCAAGAGCTATGTGGTGCGGGACGAGGTCGTGGGCGTCGACATCGACACGGAGAAGATCAAGGCCGACATGGCCTCGGCCGACTGGGACTATCGCGAATACGACTTTATCTACACCTATCCGACCACCGCCTCCGAGCTGAAGGAGATCCTGTTCGCCAACGTGCTGGCCACCTTCACCACCGAGATGAACACGGGCAACGCGGGCCGGACCACCAACGTGACCCTGGCCGCGCGCGAGGTCAACGGTGCCATCCTGCTGCCATCCGGCGGAGGCGGCGGGGACGAGTTTTCGTTCAACGACGTGGTGGGCGAGCGCTCGGAGAGCCTGGGCTATCAATCCGCGGCGGTCTTCGTCAACGGCGAGGTGGTGGACGACATCGGCGGCGGCATCTGTCAGGTCAGCTCCACGCTCTACGTTGCGGCGCTGGAGGCGGGCCTTGAGATCACCGAGCGCCACGCCCACATGTTCTCGGTCAGCTATGTGCCGCTGGGACAGGACGCCACCGTCCAGTGGGGCTATCTGGACTTCAAGTTCAAGAACACCAGCGGCTATCCCGTCAAGGTGCTGGCCGAGGTGAACGGCTCGAAGCTGACGGTTACCATCCTGGGTACGCTGACCGATCCGGAGATGCAGATCACCGTTGAGTCGGTCAAGACCGGCGAGGAGGACTATAAGACGGAGTATCGGCTGAACGCCGACCTTCCCTACGGGACGTACAAGCTGGTCCAGCGGGGCCAGATCGGCTATACCTGCGAGGTGTACCAGAACGTCTACCGCGCCGGAGAGCTGGTCGACCGCGTGCTGGTGAACAACACCCGCTATTCGCCGGCGAACCAGATCATCGACGCCAATCCGGTCCCGTGAGCGCGGCCGGAGCGTGAGGAAAACACGGACCGGGCCCCTCGGCTGAGGGGCCCGGTCCTTTTGGTCTTTGCCGCCGCACGGCGGCGGGGCGGACGCGGCAAGGCCGCCGGGAGGAGCCCGGCGGCCTTTTCGGCAAGTTTTTTTGGAGGGGGAGCGGCGCTTACGGGGCGACGAGGAACACGGCGGTCAGGCGCACGGCGTCGGGCGAGATCCCGGCGGAGTCCAGCGTCACCCGGGCGCCGGCGAGACAGACGCTCCGCGCGCCGTCCGGCGCTTCG
>JAEERN010000070.1 GCA_016285815.1 Clostridiales bacterium | reverse complement strand
GGACGGAGCCGGGGATCTCTCCCCGCTCCGCCCGGAGCTTTTTTTGTCTGTCCGCGGCCCCGGCGGCCGCGCGCCGCTATTTTTCGATCCTCACGTTCTCCAGCCCGTATTCCAAAAGCCGGTTGATCAGCTCGTTCCGGGAAATGTTCGCCGCCGCCGCGATCCGGTCCGCCTCAGCCAGCGTATCCTCCCGGATGCGCACCGAGATCACCCGGTTCCCGTCCTCGCCCCTCCGTTTGATGACCAGCGGCCCCTTCGCCTGAAACTCCATCTCTCTCACTCCAAAAAAGTTTTCTCTGTTTCTATTTTAGCTTGACAGGTAAAAATTGATATGATACAATATGATATCATAAACGAATACAAAATGAATACGCTTTCCCCTTGTATCCGCAGCTCCGGCGGCGTCCGGCCGGACGGCGTCGAAGCGAACATTTTTCAACAGTATGGAGGATATTATGAAGACAAAACGACTTGCCGTCATTTTCTTCGCACTGTTCTTCCTGCTCGCGCTGCCGCTTCCGGCGGCCGCGGCAGTCGGGAACGGCGCGCTGGCGGCCCCTGCGGTGACCGCCGACGTTACAGCGAGCGGTGTAAAGCTGAGCTGGTCCGCCGTGGACGGCGCGGCCGGGTATCAGGTGTTCCGCGTGGAAAACGGGACCGACGTCAAGCTGAAGACCACCGCGTCCCTCACCTTTACGGACAAGGACGTGAGCTCCGGCGCCGTGTACACCTACCGCGTCCGGGCCTCGGCGGGCGACCTGCGCAGCGAAATGACCACCGTCAGCGTCCGCTTCCTCGCCGCGCCCGCGGCTTCGGCGGAGAACACCGCCGAAGGCGTGACCGTCAGCTGGACCGCCGTGCCCGGCGCGACCAAGTACAACGTACTGCGCAAGACCGCCGGCGGCGAATGGACGGCGGTGGGCTCGTCCCGCACGCTCGCCTATTCCGACGCCTCCGCCGTCAGCGGCACCACGTACTATTACGCCGTCACCGCGCAGTATTCAACCGCGCTCAGCGCCAGATCCGCACAGGTCAAGGTGTTCCGCTTTGCCGTGCCGTCGCTCTCACTCAGCGCGTCCCCCTCCGGGGTCACGGTGAAATACGGCAGGGTGCCTGGCGCGGCGGGCTACCGGATCTTCCGCTCGGAGAGCAAGAACGGGACCTATACCAAGGTCGCCGTCGTGGCCTCGCCGGAAGCGGGCAGCTGGCTGGACGCCGGGACCGAGATCGGGGTCCGGTATTACTATAAGGTCCGGGCCTATGCCTCCGTCTCCGGCGGCACGGTCTACGGCGACTATTCCGCCGTCAAGGCGGTCACCGCCGAGACTCTCGCCGCGCCCACGGTCCGCGTCTCGGCCGGCACCGGCGGGGCGACGGTCTCGTTCTCCGCCGTCAAGGGCGCGGAGGGCTTCCGCATCTTCCGGGCGGCCTCGGAAAACGGGACCTATACCAGAGTCGCCGTCGTCACGGGCGGCGCCAAGGGCAGCTGGCTGGACGTCGGCGTGGCCGAGAACAAGACGTATTACTACAAGGTGCGGGCCTTCGGCTCGGTCGACGGCGACGCGGTCTACGGCGACTATTCCGCCGTCGTCTCCGTCAGGACCGGCATCCTGGTCGGCACGCCGGAGCTCGACGTCGTCTCCTATTCCACCGGCACCAGCATCACCATCTCGTGGTCCAAGGTGTCCAAGGCCACGGGGTACGCGGTGTACCGGCTGAACGCCCAAAACGGTTGGGACAAGATCAAAACGCTGGGCAGTTCCGTGCTGGAGTACACCGACCCGGACGCCAGCGGCTTTGAAACCTACGCCGTCAAGGCGTTTCGCAAGGTGGACGGCACGCTCTATTACAGCCCGATCTCCGCGTCGTACCGGACCACGACTCTCGCCGCACCCACAGGCGTGACGGCCGATCGATACGGCACAGGTGTCGAGATCGTCACCTGGAACCCCGTCAAAAACGCCACAGCCTACGCCGTCTCCTATAAGATCGATCCAAACGGGTCGTGGAGCGACTATGAACTGGTATTTGGCACAAGTTACAAGCTAAACGTGATCCACGGCCGCTATTATTATTTCCGCGTTGCCGCTTTCTATATCAACGACGATGGCTCTGTTGCCGCTTTCAGCAATTATTCGTCCGAAAGCGAAGGATTGAAATTGGTCTATAAGCCCAACCTTCAGGTAATCGGCGAATACGCCAGATCGAACGCCACTCTTGTTTTTATGAACGTCACCAACAACGGAAGGCTCTCTCTGACGATTCTGAACGACTACTGCTCGGTCAGCGACGACAGCTACTCGGCTTACAACCGCGACCTGATCCTTCTGGACCCGTCTTCCCTCCAACCGGTTTCATCCGTTACGATCGCCCCCGGTGAATCCTGTCTTGTGGTCTTTGCTGTCATCGGCAATCCCACGTGGGTAGACGAATACTCCATCATCCACTACTCCTTCATCTACGACACCAACGTCTACCGTGCCACTACCAGCACATACGACGGCCTTAGTTATTGGAAGATCGACGACCTCGCCGACTGATTCCTCCTCTTCCCACACGGCGCCCGCCCGCGGAAGCTTCCGCGGGCGGGCGCTTTCTTCGTTCCCCTTTACAAACGCCCCGGAATCTGCTACACTGATACGGCGGCCGCCCCGAACGCGGCCGCCCGAAAGGAGTACGTCGTCCCGTGCGTTTTCTCTTCACCGCCCAACCGGAAGCCGCCGACCTCGCGCTGGCCGAGCTTCGGCGGGCCGATCCCGCTCTTCGCGTCGAGGCGTGGCCGGAGCCGGGCGTCGGTCTCGGCCTCTCGGCCCTGCCTTTCCCCGAGCTGTCCGCGGCGGTCCGCGGCCTCGCCCCCGTGTTTTTGCGCCATCTGGCCCCGGCGGAGCTGGAAACGACCCTTCCCGCCGGACGGCCCT